>CALISC010000068.1 GCA_938041945.1 uncultured Acholeplasmataceae bacterium
ATATTTTATAGGTTAAGTTCATTCCCATAATTAAATTTCCTCCCAGTAAAAAGATTGTGAAAGTTAAGATATATTTTTTTATTTTTTTCATTAGGTTTATTTGTGTCAAACTCTATTGAAAACAATAAAACTGTTAAAAGTATCGTTAATTTAAATAAACAAAATAGATATAGACCTAATAAACCGCCAATACACAACATTAGAAGGTATTCTGTATTTTTTGAAGGAGTACCGATTATAAAAGGAGATAAATTAGAAAACAAAGATACTTTGCTCAAAAACGGATACATTTTACAAAATCATCTTGGTATCTCCCCACGTTATAGCTATGAATATACAAAAAACAACGGAAATAAAATAAAACCAGAAAACACTAATATCACACATTTGTTTTTATCAAATTCAAAATTATATTTAGATGTTTCTATAGGTAATAAAAAAATAGAACTTGACGAAAATAAATTAATTTATTACAGACATGAATATATCAAAATAGATAAAAATGAAAATTATCAAATAATTCATAGCCCTATAAAAATCAAAGTTGAAAATTTGAATGCTAAAGATATTAAGAAACAAATTTTAAATTATGGCGATTTTGATTTATCTGATTGGACAATTGATTATAAAAACTCAAGTTTTTTTAATCTAAACGTCGAAAGAATATATGATAATTTTTATCAAGACACAGACAAAGACATTAGGCAAAGCAAGTTTATTTCTTTTAAGAAAGGCAACAGATATTTGTTTTTCTTTTTTAGACTAGATACAGAAGCATTTGACAGTAACAAATTAAGCAAAATAAGTTTAAATTGTGATGTATTAGAATCAAAAGAGACTACAATTAAAACAAATTATCAAAAATATATAGCGACTTTTTCGCTACTATCAGAAATTAATGAAAAACGAATTGATTTTGAAAAGGCAATCTTAAAAAGATTTAAAAGAGATGACAAACTGTTTTTACTTGTTGCGTACGGAGATATTTTTAAGATTGTGCAACTTGAAACCGATTCTTTAAATAAAGACTTCGAAACTTTTGTGGAACTAGTTGAATTTACTACTTCAGATGATATTAACTTATTTAAAAAAGTTAAAATTGAATTTACTCTAGCAGAGATTAAAAAGAATTTTGAAAAATTCACTACTAACTATCAATTTGATGAATTAGAAGTTTTAAATCAATTAACCAGGTTAAATGCATATAACGAAACAATTGAACTTAATTTTTACGCTAAAAATAATCCAACAAAATTAATTTTAAAAACCTTAAAATTAAAATTTAAGGTGGCTAAAGAAATTGATAAACTTGACCTAACTTTTAAAACCGACAACAATTACTTTATTGCAGATGACGAAAAGATAAAGTCAATTAGTTCTAATGAATTAAAAAATAAAACATTCAGACACTCTACAACAACTTTAAGTGCTTCTGAAACTACACTTTATACTGGTTTTGAAACCGATATAAACGCGGTAATTACTGCAATTAAAGGACAACTTGAGAATGTCTTGAATGAAAAAGAATACGAGGTTTATAGTGTAGAAGATAAAAATGGCAATATTCTATTTTCAATTCAAAAAATCAGTACCAGCGAAGTTAGAGTTTTCAAAGTAAAAGTTAGACGAATAAGTCCTGTTTCTGATTTTTATGAACTAAATAGATTATTTATGTTTGACTACTATCAATCTGAACATAATCTGCAAGAAATTCTAAATTACTTTAACTCAAAAACTAATATTTTTAAAAATTTAAGCTTAGAAATTATAAATTACTCTGAAGTAAACACAGAAATCAACAAATTGAAAGCTAGCGCTTACACTTACAAAAAGTTGAAACTAAGTTTGCAAGATAAGTATTCAAATATATATACTGTCTATTTTTTTGCAGAAATTAGATATGGAAAAACTGCACCTGTCCAAATTTCAAATTTTTATGTAGATACTAAACATATCAGGTTCTTTATGTCTTCTAATCTAGCATTTTCAAATGCTATGGCCGACTTATTTGGTTCATATGACTTAAAAAATGCAAATCAAAATCTTAGACATTGGTTTGATAAGGAAAGTGAAGATTTTACTCTAAGCGAATTAAACAAAACTTTTAAAGTCACTTATAACTTCTTTAAAAAGGATTATTTTGCGATGCAAACCAATTCAAATACTTATCTACTTTATTTAAACAATAGTTTAGATTACTCTGAACAAGAGCTGCATACGATTTTTAGTAATATTTTTGGTAAAAATATAACTAAAATTGAAAAAAACCAAGACAATTCTTATTCTATTTATCTAAATAATTTCCGTGAAAAACACACCATCTATTTAAAACATTCTAGTAAGTTAAACAAATATAGAGTAAGTAATGAAATTATAAAAGAAAGAATTTCTCAACTTTTTAAAACCGTTTCAGAAACAAACGAAAATGCACAAATCCTTATTCAAACTCTTGAAAATTTACTAAAAAACATTCCTGAACTAAAAATCAGTAAAGAAAATACCGCCAATTCCGCTGTTATTTTAAAAATTTTTTCTACTTTTAATAAAGAAATCTATAAAACTTTTACTATTGTTTAGTCTCAACAATTCAAAAAATTTTCGTTTTTAGTATTGAATTTAAAAACTTTTTTGTTATACTTACATAGATATGAAAAACGAGA
>CALISC010000069.1 GCA_938041945.1 uncultured Acholeplasmataceae bacterium
TCCGATCTATGTGCTTAATATAAACGGAGAAAAAGTAAGCGAAATGGAACTTTCCGAAAACTTATTCGGAGCTGAAATTAATGAACACGTTGTATACCAAGTAGTGAAAAACCATTTAGCAAACAAAAGAGTTGGAACACAATCTGCTAAAACAAGAGCAGAAGTACGTGGAGGGGGAGCAAAACCTTGGAGACAAAAAGGAACAGGTCGTGCAAGACAAGGTTCTATTCGTTCACCTCAATGGAAAGGCGGCGGGGTTGTATTTGCTCCGAAACCAAGAGACTACAGCTACACAGTTCCTAAAAAAATCAGAAGACTTGCATTGAAGAGTGTTTTGACTGACAAAGTAAACGAAGGAAATTTGGTAGTAGTAGACGATATTAATTTGACAGAATGGAAAACAAGAGAATTTGCAAAAATGCTTTCTGCATTGAAAGTAGGTAAAAAAGCTCTTGTAGTAACAAAAGATAATAGTCCTGAAGTGGTACGTAGCGGAAGAAACATCAAAAATGTAAAGATGCCTCGTCCTTGTTTTATTTTATAAATCTATTTTTTGTCCAAACATGCAAACTGGTTTAACTATCTGCAGGTAAAGACTAAACATAACTTCATTTAAGGAGGTAGTTTTAGCACTTCCAAAAATTTTTTCAACAAATTGTGGATTGTCAATAAAAGGATTTCGGTTTTTTTGATATTGAGCCAAAATATTGTTTCTTCTTTTTTCAAATTCGTTAACCGGATCTTGTCTATGCCATTTTAAGAAAGTCTCTAGTTTACCAACCTTTTTAAGTGGGAAGTTATAACGAAGCGCCATATACAGACAAATTCTGGCGATATCGCCAACGTGTTCATCACCTGGATAGTAGGTGTTGCCATTGATTGCTTTATTTGTCCCACTTCCTTCTACAAACGGATAGTTAGACCTACTTGAGTTGGTTTTAATATCACACGCTCTTAAGTTGTGAAGTTCACCTTTAGCAATACCGTGCTCTCTTAATTTAGAGTTTGGCACAACGTGTTCACGGTTCCAACCATCTTTTGAGTTTAGGCGATATTGATATCTTGGACTGTCTCCAGTATACGCTAAATAAAAATAACCAGGGTTCGCGATAGACTCATCTGCCTTTCTAAGTGCTTCTAATGCTGTGTCGTAAGAGGTAGCAGGTTTATCTATAATTTGTTTAAGTCTTGCACGAAGTGCATCTCCTTCAAGACCTTTAACAGAAGAATAATAACCATTGACTTCATCTAAGTCTTCAGCGGGTCCATTGTATTTATATACCGCTTTTAGTGTAGTGTCTTCAGTTAACTTAGCATTGAAATTAAAAATATCGTCGCTTCTGCCAGTTTTAGACCAACCTAAAAACTCATAGTTTTGCTTAGTTGGGTTTCCAGGGTTTTTAGCAGTTTGACCGACTTCAATAATTTGCGGTTGAACACCGCCTGCAATAGTTCCGCCATTTAGATCAAAGAACACATTGATTTTACCGCTTTCGTTAACATGCGCTTTAAACTCAAAAGTTTCTGAAACTGAACATTGTGGTTGGTTGTAATATGAGAACACTAAGTTAGTTAGGTCATAAGACCTGCCTGGTTTTAAGTTTTCAAGTATTGCTGCCCATTTGGCTTTATTTACTCGGCTGTCATATCTAAAAGTAAGTTCTTTTCCAAAAAACTCAAAAACAATGTTGATGTTTCCGAATTTTTTGTCTTTTTCAAAACTTTTGACCTTAGCGTTAGTGATACTAACTAGGGTGCTTTGTAGTCTAGCCTGGTGTTTTGAAATGTCTAGTTTAGTAATATCTAAAGCAGTTGGAAATGCTTCTTCTGGGTTTGTAATTTCTTTAATTTCGGTAATTTTTGAAATTTGAACTAAACCATTGTAGACGGTGCGAGTTCCAGAAACCTGAACGTACTTGCCAACCAGTGCTTGGATTTGACTAAACTTGACTTTGTCATTTTTACCTGATTTTAAAGTAATTCCCCCAGTACTGTCTTGAAGAGCAACCCCAAAGTTTAAGTAATAGGCCACAATCCAGCCAATTGCGGTAACTTTTTCGTTATCATTTGCTTGAACTGCTTTAATTACAGGATGTTGGTTTTTAGGAGTAGGATTTGGTTCAGGTTCTGGTGTCGGAATTGGCGGATTTGGATTTGGTTGCGGGTTTGGATCTGGGTTTGGAGAAGGTTCAGGAGAAGGATTATTTATTCTAGCAATTAAAATCTTAAACAACTTAGTAAGTTGTTGATTTTTATAACTAACAGTAATTTTTATAATTAAAGTACTGTCTTCTGATTTTTTGTTTATCTTAACAGTTGAGTTTACGTAACTTGCAAGTTCATTGTCGTTAAACTCAACTTTAATGTCAACTTTATATTTGTTTTTCAGTTCTTCTAAATTAGTTTGAATGTCTGCGTTGACTTTCTTATTAGAGTAGTCTTTTAAACTAACTTCGTTCATTATCGTATTTAAATTAACTTTTGAACAACAATAGAAAAAGAACGACAACATAGCAACTAATACTAATACAAATGCTTTTTTCATAAATAAAAACCCCTTTACACTTGCTTTAACATTTTACCACTTATATTTTCAAAATGTAAGCGTTTACATTAAATTTTTTTGCAAATTTAAAGGGATTTTTTGAAAAAACTTATTCTT
>CALISC010000070.1 GCA_938041945.1 uncultured Acholeplasmataceae bacterium
AACGCTTTATAAGCGTATTATACAACTCTAACTTTTGTTGTATTAAATGGTATTTTGTATTATTTAACATCATAAAGTAATAATTGATGTATATTTTTTGCTTAAAAATAAATATTAACTCACAAAAAAGTCAATAAATAGTTACAAGATACGGCATAAATATGCGATTTTATAGATTTTTATACAGTGGATACAGTTGAAAATTATTTAATCTAATTTAGAATTTATTGCTATTGTTACTCTACTTAACTTTAAAATATAAAGTGAAGTAGAGTAATTTAAACAGGTATAGAAATATGTGCAAATATAAATCAGTAAAGATTAATTTAATAAATTTATAATGTTTTTAAGAGAGTTGGTTAAACTAATTTGTTGATTACTAAATGCAAAAAACTAAGAAATGTAATGCCTTCATGACAAAAATATTAAGACCCTCAAGGCTTTTGTTTCCTTAAAGGTCTTGTGGGTTATCTCCTAAAAAGTTTACAGAACAAAGAAAGATAAAGTGGTCAAGTACTACCTAATGCAAACTACGATACCAGAAACAAGGTGGACATCACTATAAAGCGAGTAAGCAAATTTAAAAATGATGCGTGCTCGTGGTTTACCGCTAGGATATTGTGTACCAAGCCACCAGTTCCGTTGGTAATCGTGATCGTAGAAAGGCTCCCAAGATACACCCGAACCGAAAGCAGATAAATCTGTGCCACGATATTGTTTTTCCCAGCCTATGTATTTGGTCAAAACCGCTTTTGCATAATCTGTAGGGTATCGTGTTAATTTGCTGTTTTGATTAGTACTACCTAATGCAGGTTTAACGCTGAAATCTCCATCGTCATCATATGTAGGCATATAAGTAGTTTCACCAATAACTCTCCCAATTTCACTAACCATTGCTTTAAAAATTGAACGCTCAGGTTTGGCGTTATCAGGATAATCGTTGTACCAAAAGTTAAAAGGAGAAAAATCAATAATATGTTTAGTGAACCAAGTATTTTTCTTTGGAATTTTTACAAATTCAACATCTTCAAACTTATAGTATGCACCGTTTAATTTTTCATATCTGTTGCCAAGATTGTCTTTGTAGTAATGGCGAGTAAACTCTATAGCATAGTTTTGACCTTTTGAATTAAAGTGAAGTTGACGTTTATCTTGCTTATCTTCGAAAATATCGGATGTATTAGTTGCTTTAGTCTGTGGATATTTACCGACTAATCTAGTAGGTTCATCTGCATAAACAGTAACTTTATGATTTTGAGTAACTACAAGTTTTTCAATTTCAGTTCTTGGTTTGACACTACCATCTAATTCAGTTTTTACAATATTAAGTCCTGCGGCTGTAAACTGACTTTCGTCAATTTCGCCAATTGTAGCGCCATGTCTAATTAGTCTATCGGCAATAGTGCTGTTGTGACCTTTAACCTCAAAGGTAATTGTGTATTTCTTTCTTAAGACAGTAATTGTAATTTGATTTTCACTTTCATTTTCACTGACAACAATAGAACCTGGATTTTTGTTGACAGTTTGATAAACTGAACTGTCTGGATTTGAGTAATCTACATCATGAGTAGTTCCGACTACTCCAGTTTTATAAACTTTATTTGATGTAAAAGTGCCATCTGCATTTTCCAATTGAATGTTGTAAGTGATTTGGCGAGTAGATGCTTGAGTTTTTGCGTAAATATTCATAGTGTCGCCACTTGCTATAAAATCAGATTGGGTAGCACCATTGGCTTGTAGAGACCAACCCACAAATTTATAGCCGGTTTTCGGTTCTACTGTTGGCAATTCAATTTTTCTAGTCATTTTAACCTGGCTAGTTTCTGGTTCAATTTTTTTGAGTGTTATTGTCTTTAATAAAATTAACAGTTGTTTTTTTCAAACGGTAGTATTGGCGAACTTCGGTGTTGTTATTGCCAGGAGTAAGTTGAGATTGTAAAAGATTATCTTGAGTTGGATCTTCTTCGTATAAACTGTTGTTAAGGTTTGCATAAGGCAGATAAGCGGCTCCGTTTTCCACCAATTGGTCGGTTTTTAGCTCAGGTATACGGTCAAACTTGCCGTCATTTGTGTGGTCTGGACCTTGTTTTTCTAAGTAGTGGGCTACAGTATAGTTAACTTTATGAATAATTTCTTCAAAATAAGCAACTAAACTAATGTTGCCAGTAACTTTTTGGTTAGCGAAATCAAACGCAGTTTGCATTGAATAAGTGCCGGCCATATCGGCTTCATTTTGCCAGTGTTTAAATGTATAAGTGCGGCCGTGTTTATCAATAGTAGGTACACCTGGGATATTAGCCTTGCCTTCATATTTCACTTTTTGAGTTGGTGGATTTTGAGATGCAGTACCTGGGAATTTGTTTTTATAGTTTACTGTGAAGTTCACATCAAACAAACGGCGCTTGTAGTTGATAGTAAACTCAGTTGAACCATCTGCCGCGATAGTTTTGCTTTCAGCAGGAATTTTTGCGATAAAACCAGCATCATATCCTGGTAACTTATCTGCATCAGTTAACGAAACTGTGCTTTCAGTAGTTGCTGGCTTAGTGACGCACTCGGTTCTATCTTGTATATCGTCAACTCCTTCAAAAATATGCTTGATTTTATAGGTAGTTTGACCTGGTTTAAATACCGCAAAAACTTCCGTAGTTGTTCTTTCAATAACTATATTTTCGACCGCTCCGTCTTCGGTTTTAGCCCAACCAACAAACTCCCAGCCTGGTTTGATGTTAGTGGTAGGTGAGAAGTTAAAGCGAGTTCCTACAACTAAGTTTTGAGCAGGCCAAGTAGGTGCATCTGCTTTTGCTAAGTCTACTGTTTTAACTCTAGGTACTACGTTAACGTAAACATCTTTTTCTTCAAACTCAGGTTTCAGGGTAATATCTTTGTTATACGCGAGAGTAGGTACAAACTCTTCGCCAGTCTCTTTGACAACTAAGCGTTTAAAAACATAGTCTTTATACTGAGAAGGTGCTTTTTGTGCTAACTTCATTTTTTCAACTAAAGCAGGTTCTAGAGTTTGTGTGTATTTTAGTTTAGTTTGACTAGGAATGTCTTTAATTGAGTCTTGAGTAGCATCGCCTTGTTCAAAGTTAACGGTGTAATTCTTGACTCTGTAGTTAAGCAACAAGTATTGTTTTTCGTTGGTGTCAGTAACAGTCAGTTCAGTAATTGAACTTGGTGCAAACATACCTTCGTGGTTAGGATGTGGGTGCGCCGCTAAATAATCCGCCAAAACTTTAGCAATATCTGCGTCAGTAACTTTAGCGGTAGTACTAATTACTCTTGCTTTTTCAATTTCTAGTTCAACAACTTCAGCAGGAGAGCTGTTCAGAGTTTCAAAGGTTAGTTTCAATTTGACCTTACGAGTATTGTTAATCTCTTGCCAAATGGCTTCTAACACTAAGTTTTTAGTAACTAAGTGGTTTTTAGTGAAATCAATAATTTCGCCAGTTTCTGGATTTTTCCATCCAAGGAAATTATAAAGAAAGTGCGCGGTTGGGTCTACTTTAGTAGGATGATCAACGTCTTTTAGAGTTTGCTTAAACTTATAGTCAACTGATTTTTCAGTTGCTCCATTTAACATACCTGTTTTGTAGTCATACTTAACTGAATATACTTTTCTTTTATATCTTAAAGTAAAGACAGGGTTTTCACCGGGTCTAAGAGTTTGGGTATGCGGGTCTATGATTTCAAGGTCAAAGCCGATAGAGTATTCTGCTAAACGATCGCCTTCTGAAACCGAGATTACTGAATCTACTAGTGCTGAGTTTTTTCTTTCAATAACTTGATCTGGAGTTGAATCAACTCCTTCAATTTCGTGTCTAATGGTGTATTCAACACGACCGTATGGTATTTTTTCGTGTTCTATTTCTAAAGTAAGTGGTTTGTCAATTACTTGATTTAAATAATCAAAAGTAGAGCTATTTTCTGTTTTGAAACACTTAAATTGGTATTTATACAGACCAAAAATTGAGTCGTAGCGGCTAGGATCTACTCCTAATTTAGAGTTTTTCTTAACTTTAACAACTTCGCTTGACTTTAAAAGTGGGTTTTTAATAGTAACATCTACCAACTCATTTTTGTTTAATTCTTGTTGGGCTGCAGGATCTGGCTCAAAAACCGGATAAAGTGTGGTGTTTTTATCAATTTTAGTGTCAGCATTAAATGCACCTTTAACTTCGCCGTCTTCGTAATAAGCCCAGTGTTTAAAACGATAACCTAGTTTAGTGTAGGCAGGCAGTGTACCTTGGAAGTTTGTGTCTTTCTTTTGAGTTTGCACGGAAATTAAGCCCATTGTTTCTGAAAGAAAAGAAACTTTGACAGTATCTGGTCCAAAGTTTTGCGAACCGCTTGGGTCCTCCGGATTTGGAACATCGTTATTTGCAAAATACTTATACAAAGCAAAAACATTTATCTGCTTAGTCGCAGGATCTACTGTTTTGGTTAGTTTAAACTGAGTAGTCAAGTCAGGCAAATACCAACCCTTAAATTGATAGCGACCGTGTACTTGCACAAAGTCTGCTGGACTTTGTTTTAAGGCTTGTTTTATTTTATCAAAGTCAGGCGCGTAAATTTCTCCGTTTTTGTGAGCAATTTTGCCTTCAAATATAGTTTCGTTTTTAACAGGGTCATAAATTTTGAAGTTAAACTCTTTAAACTCAGAGTTTGGACGTTTTTCGTGTTTTACAGTCAATTCAAGGTCTTCGCTAATTTTAGTAGTTAAATGATTAAAGTCTCGTCCATCTTTGTAGGTAAACTTAGCAAAATCATATCTAAATTTACCTAAATTGTTGTTATATCTAGTAGTGTCAAGGCCAAGTAAACTGTCTTTTTCAACATGAAAAATCTCAGTTACTTGCAGAAGTTCATTGTAAATCTTGACAGTATAGGTCTCTGCGTGTTTAAGATCTGCTTTTGGATCTTTTTCAAAAACAGGATAAAGCGTGGTGTTTTTATAAATTTTGTGAGTTTCTTTAAACTCACCTTCTACTTTACCGTCTACGTAGTAAGCCCAGTATTTAAAGCAGTAGCCGGGCTTAGTAACTTAAGGCAAGGTTCCTGAAAATACTTCTCCTTTTCTCATAACCTGCATAGAAAGTAGATTAAAAGTATCTGAAAGAAAAGAAACTTTAGCACTTCTTGAATCAAGTTCTGTAGTTTGGTTAGTTGGGTTTTCAGGATCTGGGATTAAGTTGTTAGCAAGGTAGTTATAAACTGCGTAGACATTTAAGTTATTTAAATTAGTTGGAACTAAATTATTTAAGTTAAACGGCGTGTTTTTATCTGAATTAATATACCAGTTGTCAAATGTGTATTTGCCGTATTTTGTGTCAAAATCGCCAGGTTTGCGATTTAAGACTCTAGAAATTTCTAGTTTATCTACACTTTGAATTTTGCCGTCTCTTAAAGTTAAAGTTTTTTCAAATAGTGTTTTGTTTTGAATAGTGTCGTAAACTTTGAACTGGACTTTTCTTTCAATTGTTGGGAACTTATATGACTTCATGTGAGCCTTTAAAATTAAATCACCACTAACTGGTTGATTAAAGTCATATTTAACTCCAGTGTCTTTATTAGTTACAGGGTCTACTATAGTCCAGTAATCTAAAGCCTCAAAACTACCATCTTCTAATTTACGGGTCAAAATTGAAGAAAGCGAATAGTTAGGGTTTAATTTGCTGCCGTGTTTAACATAAGTTGGAAATAAAGGATTTGCGTCACTTGGTGTAATAAAAGTAACCTTATGTTCAATTGAGTTGATGTCAGGTTTTAAAGATTTTTTGGATTTTAAGTAAAGTGTAATGTTTTTAGTAATCTTATTATTAGCATCAGAAAAATCAAAAGGTTTGGTTAACGCTTCGTCTAAATACCAGCCGATAAACTCATAGCCTGGCTTGTTGTATTTATAGTTGTTTGCAGGGAAGTCCTTTTTAACGATATCAAAATAAACTCGGTTAGCACCATCAAAATAAGAAACCGCGAAATATCCTTTCTTGTTTAATTCTTTTAAATCATTGTTGTAAATCTCGTGTTTATATCTTGCGGTTAGTTTTAAACTATATTTAATGTTTGCAGGTATAGTAAAAGTAGCACCTGGCTCTAAATCAACGCGGTTGCCGTCTTGTTCTAAATAATACCAACCTAAAAATTCCTTGATATAAAAAGGAGCAGTATTTAAAGGAATTTCAATATTTTCGGTTTTTGGGTCAAGTAGGCTAAAAGTTTTATTTGCCTTATCAACGTGTTTAATAATTTGAGTTTTCTTGGCGTTTTCTTTAAAAATACCTTCATAGACAAAATCATAAATTAAAGATAATTTATCATCGTTTTTCGCAAGGAAAGCACGTCCTCGTGCTTTTTCTTTTGAAAAAACTTCTTCAACTAAAATAGGTTGTTCATCTGCTATACCTTTTTTGTTAAAAGCAAAGTATTGAGGGTAAGCAGAAAGTTCAGAAAATACATCTTTGTATTTTTCATCTCTTAGTTTTGCGTATGGCAAAACTATAGGTTTTCGTGGTGCTTCGTTTTCTTTAACACCTGGAAAAAAGACACGAAGGAAATTTTAGTAGTCTACAACAACTTCGGTTTTAAAAGTAACACCTAGCCAGTTTTTAGTGTAAATACTAAAAACAGTGCTGTCGTATTCTTGGTCTGTAAAGTCTAGGGCTAAGTATTTTTTCAGTTCTGCTTTGATGTCTATGATTTTACCCATGCGTCCAGTTTCAAACCACTCTTTTTTAACAGGAATGAAAGTGGTTTTAGAAACATCAATAGTCTCTGGAACAACAAATCTGATTTTACCCTTGCTGATGTGAGTGGCATCGTGTTGACTAAAACCAGATGAACTTGAGAAATTGATAGAAGGTTTGGTAAAAAGTAAAATTAAAAATACAGTTAAAAAAACCAATGAAAATACTAAAATTAGTGTTACTAATTTCAGGCTATACTTATTTTTTAGCATACGCACCTCAAATATAAATATTACATATATATTATATAGAGAGCGGTATAGAAAAATGATTAAAAAAGCCTA
>CALISC010000071.1 GCA_938041945.1 uncultured Acholeplasmataceae bacterium
TTAGATTACTTTTTTTCATGTTTTTCCTCCTTTCGTATTTAAACATATTAGCATATTTTAAAAGAACATGCAAACAAAATACTCATTTGAAATATTTACAAACCTTTAAAATTGTAATATAATATTATAAAAGAATAAATAAAAAAGTTCTAAAAAGGCAGGTAATCATGGAAATATTTATCGGATCTGACCACGCTGGTTTCGTGGCAAAAGAAAAAATCAAAACACATTTAAAAGAAACCACTAACTACATAATTACTGACCTCGGAACTAACTCAACAGATTCAGTTGACTATCCTGTTTTTGGCGAAAAAGTTGCCAGAAAAGTAGTTGAAACTAAAGACGCACTTGGCATTGTTGTCTGTGGTTCTGGAATTGGCATTTCTATCGCTGCCAATAAAGTCAAAGGAGCCAGATGTGCCTTGGTTTACACCAGGGAAGCCGCACACTTAGCTAAACTTCACAACAACGCAAATATAATTGCGTTAAGCGGACGCGGGTTTGAGTCAAGTGTGCTAATTGAGTTTGTTGAAGAGTTTTTGCAAAGTGAATTTGAAGCAGGCAGACATCAACGCAGAGTTGATATGCTAAACTCGCTTTGATTAAAAGGAGTAGACGATGGTAAAAATTTTAAATCATCCACTAATTGAACATAAAATGAGTCAACTGCGTTCAGTTCACACTAAAACCAAAGAATTTAGAGAACTGATTTCTGAAATCGCTACCCTGGTAACTTATGAACTTTCTCGCGATTTTCAAACTAAAACTGTGGAAGTTACTACTCCGATTGTCAAAACTAAATGCCAAGAACTTAAAGAAGAAGTTGTTTTAATACCAGTTTTAAGAGCGGGACTTGGTATGGTTGAAGGAGTTTGCAGTTTAATTCCGACTGCCAAAATCGGACACATTGGACTATATCGTGACGAAGAGACTTTAGAGCCAAAAAAATACTTCTTTAAAGTCCCTGAAAACACCAAAAACTCGCTTGTTATTGTGCTAGACCCAATGCTGGCAACTGGTCATTCTGCAGCCTACGCAATTCAGGCTCTAAAAGAAATTGGCGTTAAAAACATCAGATACGCTGGTATTGTTGGCTGCCCTGAAGGAATTAAGTTACTACAAGAAAAACATCCAGATGTCGATATTTATTTAGCACAAGAAGACAGCCACTTGAATGAAAACGGCTACATTGTTCCTGGACTTGGGGATTGTGGCGATCGTTTATTTGGCACTAAATAATTTATGAAAAAATTTGGAGCCTGGTATTTACTTGTCAGTCAAATTACTTTTTCACTGCTAATTCCGACTGCAGTTGGTGCTTTGATTGCCAAAAAGTCAGGCTATAGTCCGGTTGGCATTGGCGTTGCTGCTTTAATTGGTTTTGGAATTGGTTTTGTCTCTTCTATTTCTTTTGCTCTAAACATTTACCGCAAACTAATTAAAACCGAAAAAAAAGAACAAAAACCTCAAGACACCCCTAAAATTGGCGATGAAAATCAAAACGATTAACCACTTTGTCTATTTTCTTTACTTATTTAGTTTTATTTTTAGCCTTATTTGGTTGTACATTGACAAAACAGCATATTTATTTGCAAATCTTGTTTTAGTTTATTGTTTTTTATTCACATTAATCTTAAAAGCAGAGTTAAAGAGTTTTAAGAAAGCCCAAGTTTTTGGGTTTACTATTTTGCAAAACTTTGTGGTCTTTATGTTGTTTTTACTAATCTTTATTTTAAGCAGCATTTTAAAGTTAAAAACACCTGGCTTAAATTATTTGAGTTTCGGAACAACTTTGGCCGCAAGTATAGTACTTACAAGCATTGCAATTTTAGTTGAAGTTAAAATTACGAAAGGAGAAATATGTTAGAAAATCTAGAAATCAATAAGTTCCCACAAGCAATTACCCCTTATTTTTTTGCATCTCTTTTCATAATGACGATAATCGCTGTATACGTCTCTGCAATAGGTGCTGCTGTTGAAAGACTTGGTGGAAAAGAACCAAATAAGTTCTTATACTGGCACATTAAAGTGGTTGACAGCGTCAACACTTTCTTAAAACAAAACATTGGGATTCACTGGCGAACTGCAGCACCTTACATCTTTACGCTAATTTTCTTTATTTTGTTTGCCAACATCTCAGGGATTTTTGGGCTAATTACACCAACCGCTTTTACCGCAATTACTGTGCCACTAACTCTGTTTTCGCTATACTGCAAACACCAAATCGGACTAAAGTCAAGAAAAGCCAAACACTTTAAAGGTTTGTTTGAACCGGTTTCTATTATGTTTCCAATCAACTTACTTTCTGAGTTTACGCCAATACTTTCAATGAGTTTCCGCTTATTCGGAAATATAGTGAGTGGTGGAATTCTACTTTCTTTAGTCTACTCACTACTGGGCGGTCTTTCTCCGTTTGTTACACCTATTATGCATTTTATCTTTGATATTCTGTTTGGCTGCATTCAAACTTTGGTGTTTGTGCTGCTGACAGTTATCGCAATTTCTCAAAAAACAGAGGAAACAGATAAATATGAAAACACAGATGAAAACTTTTTACTAGAGTATAATTTAGTATACAAAAACGCAAAAAATTAAAATTAGGAGGATATATTTTATGGACACAATTTTAAACTTAATTGCTAACTTAAACTTAATGCAAGTTGTAGGTTCACTTGCCTATATTGGCGCAGGTATTGCCGTATTTACTGGTTTTGCGACTTCTATCGGACAAGGTTTAATTGGTATGAAAGCCGTTGAGGGGGTTGCTCGTCAACCAGAGGCTTCAAACAAAATCATGATCTTAATGATCATTGCTCAAACCGTTGTTGAAACTTCTGCCATCTATGGTATGGTTGTTGCCTTTACTTTGGCAAGTAAATAAGCACTTATTTAATTTCGCTTTTAAAAAATGACTATTTATACAGATATTTCTAAAAACATCGTAAAGACCGTTGAAAAAGGTCTTTACTCAATGTTTTCAGATTGGTCTATTATTGTCTATCAATTAACTGCACTGTTTATTCTTTATCTAATAGTGCGCTTTTTCTTTTGGAAAAAAATCACTAAGTTTTTAGATGAACACAGAATGCAGGAAATTAAAGAAAAACAAGAAGCGAATAAGGCGCAAGCCGAAATCAAAGCACTTAAAGCCGAAATTAGTCAAAAATACTTATCTGCTCGCGACGACATTGAACAGATGCGAGACACTTTAATTAAAGACGCTCAACTTGAAAGGGACGAAATACTGGAGAAGGCTAAAAAAACCGCTGAACGCCGCCTTGCTAAATTAGATAGCGAAATTGAGGCTGAAATTAAAGAAAAAGAAGCGGAAATCAAACAAGCAATTAAAGCAATTTCTTACAAGGCTACTAAGTTAATTGTCAAAAAAGAAATTGATAAAAACTTATACGAAAACGAACTTGATCTTTTAATTGAAACTGAATTGAAAAATGCAAAAAAATAATCACGCCAAGTACGCACACGCCTATTTTAATTTTGTTAAAGACAAAGCATCGCAAAAAATTTTAATTGAAGAACTACACACCTTTAAAAAAATATATGCCAAAAGTCCTGAGTTAATTTCAGCGCTTGCCTATGGCAGAATAGATGCCACAAGAGTTCTTGCTCAGTTTAGCGCAGAAACTCAAAATTTTTTAAAGATTTTAATTAAAGATAAAGCAATTTTGGCAATTGACAAAATTTACGCTGAGTTTATGCGCATGCAAAACATTGAAAGAAATCAAGCGTACGTGACAATTTCTTCGCCTAAAAAACTAACTGAAAAACAACTTAAAACTCTAACATCTGAACTTAAAAAAATCATTCAAGACAAAGACTTAATATTAAGACAAGAAATTAATCCTAAACTAATAGATGGGCTTAAAATTGACTATGCTGGTCGCAGCCTTGACTTGTCAGTTTTAACTAAATTAAAAGGAATGTTTAGATAAAGAAAGGAAGCAAAATGGCTTTAGATATCAAAAAACTACAAACTCAAATTGAAGAAGAGCTGAAGGCTCAACAAAACGAAAGCCAGTTCCAAGAAGTCGGCTATATTTTGACAGTCGGCGATGGAATATGTTTTTGCTATGGACTTAAAAACGCCATGATGGGCGAAAAAGTAGTCTTTAACAGTTCTTGTTTTGGAGTAATTTTTAACTTAGAAGTAGATAAAGTCGGAATTATTTTACTAGGAGATATTTTTTCAATTAAAGAAGGCGATGAGTGTAGGTTAACTGGCAAAATCTTTGAAGTGCCAGTTGGTGAGGCTTTACTTGGGCGCGTAGTTGACCCTCTTGGTGAGCCACAAGACGGACTTGAAAAAATTATAACTACCGAAACTTTGCCAATTGAAAGACCTGCGCACGCCGTGATGGAACGAGACCACGTCAACGAACCACTACTTACTGGTATTGGAATGATTGACGCCTTAATTCCAATTGGCAAGGGACAAAGAGAACTAATTATTGGCGACAGACAAACTGGGAAAACCTCTATTGCCATTGACACAATTTTAAATCAACAAGGCAAAAACGTAATTTGTGTCTATACAGCAATTGGCCAAAAACAACAAACTGTTGCGCAAATCAGAAAAACTTTAGAAGAACACAACGCACTTGAGTACACAATTATAGTATCCGCTCCTGCTCATAAAGAAGGAACCCTTCAATATTTGGCTCCGTTTTCTGCCTGCTCTATGGCCGAATACTTCGCTGAACGTGGGCGCGATGTTTTAATAGTTTATGATGACCTTTCTAAACACGCCGTGGCTTACCGCGAACTTTCACTACTACTTAAACGCCCGCCTGGTCGTGAAGCCTTTCCTGGGGACATATTTTACTTGCACTCTAGATTACTTGAACGCTCTGCAAAATTATCTAAAGTTTTAGGTGGAGGTTCCTTGACCGCACTTCCTATTATTGAAACTAAAGCAGGAGATATTTCTGCATATATTCCAACTAACGTGATTTCAATCACCGATGGGCAAATTTTTCTTGAAACTGAACTTTTTTACAAAGGTATTCGCCCTGCTATTAACTCGGGACTATCTGTTTCCCGAGTTGGTGGCTCCGCCCAGTTTAAAGCAGTTAAACGAGTGTCTGGTCTGCTTCGTATATTTTTAGCGTCATATAAAGAACTTGAGTCTTTCTCGCAATTTGGCTCAGATTTAGATGAACTTTCTTTAAAGAAACTAGCTAGAGGTCGTCTAGTTATTGAAATTTTTAAACAAAATATTCACGAACTAATTGATTTTACAACTTTAGCCTGTGTACTTTGGGCACTTAACCGTGAACTACTTGATGATATACCTTTGGAGAAAGTCAAAACTTTTGTTAATTTTGTAAGTAAGTTTCTGCAAAGCGAAGAGACTGGTAAAGTAGTTTATAAGGCAATTTCTGAAACTAAAGATTTTCCTGAGGACAGGCTAATGTCTGAACTGATTTTAAAAATCAAAAAGGTTCTTTAATGCTTAATTTAAAAGAAACTAAGAAAAAAATCCAAGCGCTTTTGGAAACTGAAAAAATAGTTTCGGCAATGCAAGCGACTGCTCTTTCTAAAATCAATTCAGCCCAACGCAAAATTGCTGAATACAATGCGTTTATGCGTTCATTTAAAGAGATTTTTCTTTCAGTTTTTAAAACTAATGAAAATCCGATTTTTCAAAAACACGAAAACGGTGAAACCATTTATATCGTAATAACTTCCGACAAAGGACTGTGCGGGTCTTTTCACTCAGAACTTTTTAAGAAGTTTTTCCTGCATTCTCGTCGTAACCAAAATCACCACGCTTTGGTGATTGGCAAAAAAGGACATAGTTTTTTTCGCCAAAAAGAAAATATTCTGATTAACAAAAAACCAATCTTTAACCGCGAAGACATTAACATTACTTATTTTCGTAAATACGTTTTAGACATTAAAAACCTATTTTTAGTAGGCTACATTAAAAATGTTTATCTAGTTTACAACAATTCTAAAAACGCTTTGGAAAAAGAAACTAAAATTGAAAGAATTCTGCCAATTACCAGACACATTTTTGAAGAACAAGAAAATCCGCAAACAGAATACATTTACGATGAGTCTAAAAACCGTATAATTAGTGAGTTGATTGTGACTTTTATAGAATCTAAAATTTTTGGAGCGATGTTGAAGTCTAAGGCCTGTGAACACCAAGAGCGACAACTTGCGATGAAAAAAGCCTCTGATAACTGCAAAAAATTATTTGAAAAATTAACACTGGAATACAACCGCGCCAGACAAGGTCAAATTACTTCCGAGTTGATAGACATAGTCAACGGCTCTTGACCAGAAAGGAATTAAAAATGGGAAAAATACATGAAATCATCGGTCCAGTAGTAGATGTTTATTTTGACACAGAACTACCAAAGATCAATACCTGTTTAAAAGTTAATAACCACGGACAAGAGTGTTTCTTGGAAGTACTTCTACACGTTGGCGACAAGGTTTGCAGAACCATTGCTTTCTCTCCGACTGACGGACTTAAAAAAGGACTTGAAGTCGTTAATACCAAAGCACCAATTAAAGTACCAGTTGGCATCAAAACACTTGGTCGTATGTTTAATACACTTGGCCAACCAATTGACCTAAACGGAGAACTTAAAGCCGATTCTGTAAAACCTGAGCCAATTCACAAAGCACCACCTCTGTTTTCTAAACTTTCTACAGAAATTGAAATTCTTGAAACCGGAATTAAAGTAATTGACTTACTTGCCCCTTACATCAAAGGTGGCAAAATCGGGTTATTCGGCGGTGCCGGAGTTGGAAAAACTGTCTTAATTCAAGAGTTAATTCACAATGTTGCAAAAGCCACAGGCGGTATTTCTATTTTTGCCGGAGTTGGTGAGCGTTCTCGCGAAGGTTTTGATCTTTACACCGAAATGAAAGAGTCTGGAGTTCTGAAAAACACTGCTCTGGTTTTTGGGCAAATGAATGAGCCACCAGGTGTTCGTATGCGAGCACCACTAACCGCACTTACTATGGCTGAGTATTTTCGCGATGTTAAAAAGCAAGACACTCTGCTTTTTATTGACAATATTTTTAGATATGTGCAAGCAGGTTCAGAAGTTTCTGCGCTACTTGGTCGTATGCCTTCAGCCGTTGGTTATCAGCCAACTTTAGCAACCGAAATGGGTAGACTACAAGAGCGAATTACTTCAACTAAAGATGGTTCAATTACTTCAATTCAAGCAGTATACGTGCCGGCTGACGACTACACAGATCCGGCTCCATCTACTGTGTTTTCACATCTTGACGCAACCACTAACTTAAAACGCCAACTAATTGAAGAAGGTATTTATCCAGCAGTTGACCCACTGGCTTCAACTTCTTCTGCGCTTAACCCAAATATTTGTGGAACTGAGCATTACACTGTTGCCAGACGAGTGCAAGAAATTATTCAAAGATACTACGAACTTCTTGATATTATTGCGATTCTGGGTATGGATGAACTTTCAGATAGCGATAAACTAATCGTGCACCGTGCGCGCCGCGTGCGTTTCTTTTTATCGCAATCTATGCACGTTGCTGAACAGTTTACCGGAATTAAGGGAAGTTTTGTGCGTTTAAAAGACACAATTAAAGGTTTTAAAGACATACTAGACGGTAAATACGACCACATAGAAGAAGAGGCTTTTCATATGGTTGGGTCAATTGATGAGATGCTTGAAAAAGCCAACTCGCTAAAGAAAGCACAAAATGCTGTTTAATCTATATTTATATCAAGGCTTGGTGTTGAGTAAAGAGGCTACTAAGTTCTTACTGAAAGACAAGAACGGCGAAGTAGTGATAATGGACAGGCATATCCCAATTGTTTTATCTGCACTTGATGCTACTTTAGCGTTAACACTTAAAAACAACCAAACTAAGTATATTTGCCTAGAACGTGGGATTATTGAGTTTAAACAAAACACCGCTAAAGTCTTGGCTTCGCTTGCTGTTGTCAGAGATTCTGAAAAAGAAGCACAAACTGCTTTTCTTGAGGCTAAAAATACAGCGTTAAACAATGCCAAGAAAGAAAATAATGAGTTTACAATTTTAGAAAAGAAACTCAAAGAACAAATTCATTTAACCAAAGCAGGTTCGTTTTAAAATTTGAAACCAAATTAAAAATGCAGGGTAATACCTGCATTTTTAATTGGCTTTAATTAGTTAATGTGTACTCAGAAATATCTACAACTATATAGGAAACTGAATCTTTGTAAATTGTGCGGTTGACATTAACTTTAACAATATCACTACCTTTTTGCATTAAGTCATTTATTTTATCAGCACATACGTTAAAGGCAGTGCAAGAAATTGCGCTGTTTGCGTGAACCAGTTCAAACTTAGCCACACTTGTTCCTTTGGCGCTTTTAAAAACTTTTTGGTTTTTAATTTTAGCAATTGTCGTAATTGAGTGTCTGCGCTCAATTTCTTGAAATGGAACAAAATACTTTTCTTTAGATAACTTGTTTAACAAATCATATTTTAAGTTAAAACCGAGTGCTTTAAACTCAAAATCACTAAGTTCGCCGTCTGAGTATTCAGATGCGTCTTTTTTGTAGTCTGCAAGTAGGGCAGTATGCTCACGCATCATAGCCAGATCGTGCATTTGTTTTTTAGTCAAACCAAAACCATCTAAGGCACTTGCAAAGATTAAGTTTTCAAGTTGTTCTTGAGATAAGATGTCTTTAGTTTTAGTTAAAAAATCAATAAAGTCTGTGTATTTTTGTGAGTTTAGTTGTTCAACAATTTCACTGCTAATTCTTTTAACAACAGTTAAAGGAAGTAAGATTTTGTTTTGACTTAGTTTGCATTTTTTGCCAGAAATCAAAACTCGTGGATTTAAAACAAAGTAGCCTTTTAGTTTTGCCTCAAAAACATATTTAACAATAGTTTCTGTGTCTCCTGTATAGAGTTCAAAGAAAGCAGCCGCAAAACAGTTAAAGTAGTTTGCTTTGATGTAGGCCATTTGATAAGCCAAAGTAGCGTAGCCAACTGAGTGGCTTTTGTTGAAACCGTATTCAGCGAACTTCTTGATGAATGCAAATATTTTTTCGGCCACCTCAAGACTGTAGCCATTGGCAGTTGCTTTTTTTAAAAATAAGGGGTGTTCTTTTTCAATTACGCATTGGTCTTTTTTAGAAATCGCTCTTCTAAACAAATCAGCCTCAGCAAATGAGTAGCCGCCTATTTTTTTAGCAATTTCAATAATTTGCTCTTGATATAAAATAATGCCGTTAGTGCTTTTGATAATTTCGGTTATTTCACTTGGTAAATCAGTTTCAAAATTACCTTGTTTTTTATTTTCAATGTATATATCAATTTGGTCAAGAGCACCAGGCCTCCATAGAGCCAAGGTGTCAACAAGGTCTGAAAAAGTCTTGGTTTGCATTCTTCTACATAGTCTTTTTAGACCCTCTGTTTCTAACTGAAAAATTCCTTCAGTATCTGACTTAGCAATTAGTTTAAAAGTGTCTTGATTTTCAAAGTCAGTAATTCCTTTAAACTCAGGGTCAAACTTTTTGACGTAATTTAGTTGTTTCTTTAAAACTGTTAAGTTATTTAAAGAAAGTAAGTCTAGTTTAAGTAGACTAATTGACTCAAGTTCATTCATATCAAAAACTAACTGATTAAAATCACCATATGGAGAATTTTTAACTGGTAAGTATTCAGTCAATTCAATATTTGAAACAATTAACGCAGAGGCATGAGTTGAAAATGTTTGGATTTTTCCGTATAGAGTTTTGCAAACATCTGAAACTTCGCGAACAAGTGGTGAAGTGTAATACTCTAATTTTCCTTCAACTTCTCTTTTAATGTCTCTTTTTTCAGATTCTGAAACTGCTAAAATTCTAACAACATCGTTGAGCGCAGACTTTTCTAAATATTTGTTTTGGGTATTTACAAAAGCGATTTTATCGTTTCCAAAAAGTTCAGTTAAATATTTAACAACTTTCAATTTATCTGCGCTGTCAACGTCAATATCAATATCTGGATATCCTTGTCTAAATTTATTTAGGAAACGCTCAAAAATTAAGTTATGTTTAATAGGGTCAATTTCAGTTATTCCAAGAGCCCAAGCAACAAGCGAACCAACCGCAGAACCACGACCAGGTCCGATTAACACATCGTTTGCTTTTGCCCATTTGCAAATTTCGCTAACTAACAGAAAGTAGTTTGCAAAGTTAAGTTCTGAAATTACACTAAGTTCATGCTTTGCCCTTTCTTGGTATTCAGGCCCAAAATGTGCACAAAACTCATAAACTCTATTTTGAATTTCTTCGTTTGGATTTGGATAAATTTGTGGAATTTCAAACTTTGGAAGTTCATACTCAAACAATTGAATTTGAGCAAGAAAATCATCCAAGTTATCTAGAAGAACTGGATTGTATTTATTAACTAATTCTTTAAGTTCTTCGGCAGTTTGTAGATAATGATTACCAATTTCTTTATCTACACTGCCGTTAATTTTTCTTAGGTATTTGTGTGCTTTAATATGTTCAACTTCAGAATATTCTGCACTTAAACCTGGTAGTAAAGCGATATTGTATTTTCTAACAATGTTTTCAACTTCCTTCAAGTGTTCGCTTGAATAAGCAAAATCTAGTAAGAAGTAAACATTGAAAGCACTTAGTTTTTCAAACACAATTTGTGCGTTTTCTGTTTTTAATATTTCTGTGTTTTGTTCGCTTATAACAAACAAGAAATCATCTTTATGCTCAAAGCAAAAATCAAAATCAATGCATTGATTTGCATCAATTATTTTATAGTTTCTAAGTAAAACACGAAAAGCAGTTAAATTTCTTGGAAAAATCAAAATATTTAAACTGTTTTTTTCAAGACTTAAATGCGTAGCAAGGCTAATTAAACCAGTTTTATTTTCATCTTTGCAACCTTTAAAAAACTCAAGCATACCACCCAAATTATAGTCAGCAAGTACTGGTATATCGTATCCTCGGCTCAATTGCAGACGGGCAGCATCTGATACTGGAATTAGTGAGTGTTGGTGTGAAAAAGCACTTTTAAAGTTTATTAAAGCAAACATTAGAAGTTAATGAAATCTTTTGCGAATTCCATACATTCGCGAATTTTATCATCATCTGGTTGATAGATACAAGAAAGCCCTTTTTCTCTAAATAGTAGCGCCCCTACTTCTTTTACTCTATCTTCCCAAATATCCATCCAAATAGGATCATCATACCAACCATAAGAGCCAAATAAGGCTATTTTACGACCTTTTAAATGCGGAAGCAGTTCAGCGAAATAAGGTTCAAATTCTAGTTCTTCAAGAACATTGTCTCCCATTGCTGGGCAACCAAAAATAATTTTATCGTAATTCAAAGTCTCAGGAACATCAATCTCAGACACCCATTTTAACTCAGCATCAGCGTTGTTTTCTTTTAAGGCAGCCAGCATAGCATTGCCCATAATTTCGGTATTGCCAGTTCCTGACCAGTAGACAATCAGTATTTTTTCCATAGTGTGTTAATCTCCTCTTTTTCGTTTTTAGTATAAC
>CALISC010000072.1 GCA_938041945.1 uncultured Acholeplasmataceae bacterium
TTTTTAGAGGGACATTACGTGGGACATTTCGAGGGACATTTCGAGGGACATTATCCAAAATTGGACCTACTTTTTGAGTTGCTATTTTCTTTAGCGGAATTGTTGTTTTAAAAATATTTTCTTCAACAAATAGAGGATTTTTTCCTGAATAAAGTTGTGTGAATTTATAGGTGTTTCTCATACCAGAGCCCAACTCATCGGCAAGGCCAATTTCTCTAAAAACTTTTGATATAGGAGGATTTTTGGGAAACGGTTTAAACTTATGTAAGTCTAAGGCTCCCAATTCGTGCGGTAAGTTGCTGTTTTCAACTACGATTTTTTCATCATCTATAATCATTTTCGCAGGAAAACCGCTTGCATAGTCTCGATGTGCTAAAGTATTTGAAACTATTTCTCTAAGAATTCTGTCTCTTGCATTGACATTAAAAATCCCGTCTAAGACAAACAGGTCGTTTAAATGTTTTCGGCCAAAATTCATAAGTCTTTCATAACTATCAATCAAGTTTGTTATGACAACATCTCTGTCGTCATATCTATCTTTATTTTCAACTCTAAAAATAGCATCTGTTTTGTGTTGAGGAAGAACGGACATTATTGAGTTATCTTTACCAAATAAAAGGATAGCAGCCAGAGTAATTCCTTCACGCTTAGTCTCTGGGTCCGTTAAAATTAAACCACTGCTTCGCAAAAGTTCTTCATCACTCATAGTCTTCCAGACATGGTCTTTATTCAGTCCAACAGCCATTTTCCTTGCTTTTTTAATAACAGTAGAATCTAGAAAGTTAATATCTAGATTTGGATACACTTTATTTACAAAATATTCTCGTCTTTTTATCGCGAATAACTTACAGATTGCTTCTGAATTGTTTGAGATGTTTATATCTCCATCAAATGACCTATCCCAAATTTTACCGTTTTGATTGCATACTTGTGTACCTTCAGGCACTCTGATATAAATTATTTTTTTATTATCGATAGTAAATACTTCTGGCTGTAAATAAAGAGGCGGGTTTATTTTCTGTGGATTGTTTATTGTAGTAGTAAATTCTTTAATTAGTTTATCTACTTTTTCTGGACTAACACCTATGATTTCTTTTTTATCGCTTATACCTAACAAAATATGCCCGCCGTTTCTGTTGTTAAAAGAACACACAGAATCAAAAATATTTTTAGTTAAGGAATCTTTTGATTCCTTAAATTCGACGTCTATCTTTTCTCCATTTTGAATTAATTTTATTATTTCTTCTATTGTCATATTTTTATTCCCTTGCCTTTTATTTGCCAATATTATTTTTGATAAAGACATTAGAATTTTGAATTTCTACTTTATCTTTATTAACTACAAAAGTAACGTAGTCTCCATTTTTTAAATTCAAAACTTCTCTAATTCTTTTTGGAATAGTTACTTGTCCTTTAGACATGACTTTTGCTGTATCCATAAATATATCATTCATATTATTTCTCCCTACTTTTCCTACAAAGATTTTAGCATTATTTGATTTTTTTCTCAACCTTTAATTTTTATTTCATACTTTTATTGTGTGTTCAATTGATCTAGGTTGGTACTGTGTGTTAAAAGGCTTCTATAAACTTTTTATAGGATAACACCAAACTATTTAAAAAACGAAATTTTTTCAAAAAGTGTTATTTTATATTAGAACAAGTTTGCTTTTACAATAAACACACTCCACTAAAAAAGTTAATGAAACTTTAAAGATTTACAAAATTAAATTTATTTTAAACAATTTAATCGCTTAACAAAATAATTTAACTGTTTAAATTAGAGTTTGGTGTGTTTTAAGATTATAAACTTAGGCTAAAATTATTCAAACTAAGTATTGCTATTTGCTTTGCTGATTTTTAAAATATAGTCAAGCGCGCCAAAGTATGACTGCATTTTTTTGCCTTGAAATTGAGCAAGTGCAAGACTTTTGAAAAGGTCTGTTTTTCTAAAGTCTTCTCGTTTAGAAATATCCGAAAGATGCACAGTAATTAGTTTGTTTTGAATAATTTCAGCAGCATCACGAATTGCGAGTGAGTAGTGAGTAAAGGCTCCAGGGTTGAAAACAACATAGTTAAATTTAACTAAGGCTTTGTGTAAAATATCTATAATTTTACTTTCTGAGTTTGATTGATAAAAATACAGTTTAAAATACTTTTTATATCTTTTTTTAATTTCTTGATTTAGAGTTTTTAAAGTGAAATCGCCGTAATTTACGCTATCGCGAAAACCCAGCATATTTAAATTTGGACCGTTTAAAATTAGAATTTTTTCCATTTAGTAATCTCCTTTGTTTTTAAAGTTCGATAATTTTGGTTAAAATAGTTTCAGGACTTTGATTAAAAACATCAACAGTAGTGCATTTTAGTTTTTTTCCAACTAAAGTGCGTTTTAAATAAAAGGTTTTGTCTTTATTTAAAAGTGGACGTGTATCTTGATTTGAAATATCGTTTTGTCTTTTTATAAACTCTTTATAGGTTAGTTTCAAATAAACCAAAGTGTAGTCATTTTTTGACAAGGTTTTTAAGTATACGCGGTTAGAGTGATCGGAAATAAAGCCACCACCTAAAAATATAAAGTCTGGTTTTTTTAAAATCAAGTCACTTAAAACTTTTTGCTCAAGCGCTCTGAATTTTTCTACGCCATATTTTAAAATAAATAAACCACAAGACATAGATACAGTTTTTTCAATTTCTTTGTCTAAATCAAAAGAAGTAAATTTAGTTTTTTTTAAAACCAATTGATGCAGCATGGTCTTGCCGGCTAGAGTTGGGCCAAATATAATTTTTGTCATTTTGCCAAAAATTCCTTAACTAATTTTGCGGCTTTTTCTTCTTTTGCGCTATCAAAACAATTTAAAACTAAATCTGGTTTGGTTTGGTTTTTAAACCAAGTTTTTTGTTTTTTGGCAAGATCAAGAGTATGTTTTAAAATATTTCGCTTAGTTTGAGAAAGAGTTTCCAGGCCTTGGAAATACAGATTAAGTTCACGGTAGCCCAAAATATCGCAATCCTTAATACCAATAAAATAAAGATTTCTTGCCTCTTGTAAAAATCCGCTTTGAAATTGACTTTCAATTCTCGCCTTAAAAACTTGTTCTTGCAGTTCTCTTGGAAGTTCTGTTTCAATAGTAAACAAATCAAAAAGCGGGCGGCTATTTTGAAAGTTAGTTTCAGTTGATTTTGATTTAAAATACTGCTCAACTTTGCGTTTATTTTGAAAGTCAATCAAAATATTGTTTTCTTTTAAATAATTTACTTTGCTTTGAAAATCAATATTTTTGTTGTCTTCATCTAAATAACTAGAAAAGTTAAGAGAATAAAGCGCTGCTTTTAAGTAGTAGCCTGAACCACCGACTAAAATAAGGGCTTTTTCTTCTTTTTCAATCAAAGCACGGACTTGGCTTTGAAACTCATATACCGAGTATTTAGAAGTTATGGAGTAGTCTTTAAAGGAAAGCAAAAAATGCTCAACTCCCTGCATTTCAGCGTCAGTAATCTTAGCAGTTCCGATGTCAAAACCTTTGTAGACTTGAGTTGAGTCTGCGTTAACTATTTTTAAGTTAAATTTTTTTGCCAAGTAAACAGCAAGATCTGTTTTACCGCTTGCCGTTACTCCTTGAATTACTATAACTTTTTTCAAATATTTTTCCTTTCTCGCGTTTATTTAAAAAAAGAACTGCTTAAGGGTAAGCAGTTCTTTTAACTAAGCAAAGTTTTTTGCCTAAATTACTACAGTTTTAAAACGTCAAAGTAAAGTAAGATGAAAGAAACTGTGGCAATTAGCAGACCAAGGAATACTAAGAAAGCAAGCAGACGGTTAAACCAACCGTTGTCTTCATAAACTGTCGGTTGTATATAGTAGCCTTGTGGCAGCACTGCTGAGTTTTCGATTGCTCTTGGTTTGTTTTGGTCTTTTTGTTTTAGTGAAAATACTTTGTGTGCTTCTTTTTCGTCGGCTTCTTTCGAGATTTGTTTTGAATCAAAGAAACCGCCGTTGATTACCATATTATTAAATCCGTGGTCGCTATATTTAGTTTTGCCGCATTGACAACCGCAAATCATATTTCCTCCGTCAAGTTGGTATTCGCCGTTTCTTATATTTTTAGTGTTAGTGATGTAGTTAGTTGTAATATTTCTAGTAATATTGTGAGTTTGGTTTTCAGTAGTTGAGTAGTTTTCAGAAATTTGTTTATCTGAATACAAAGTTTCATTTGCTTGATTTTCGTTTAGATGGTCATATGTTTTAGATACAGACATAGGCTCAACTAAATCAGCAGAAACAGAAGAATCTTTAGCGTTGTCATCTGCAAGCGCTTTAACTTCAACTTCTTCTGGCATTATAGGCTCAGTTGTTATTTCCGTTAAATTATCTATATTTGAATCTTCTTCAATTACCACAGGTTCAGGTTTAATTTCTGAAGCGATAGGTTCAAGAACTTCAGTAGTGTAAGCAGTTTCAGTAGGTTGATTAACTTTAGTATTTTCTTGAGTGTATGTAGGTTCTTGGGCTAAGTTATCGCCGAATTCTTGAGTTTCTGTTGGTTCGATAACTTCAACAATCTCTTGAGTGTCTGTAGGTTCTTCGGTTAAATTATTGTCAAATTTTTGAGTTTCTGTAACTTCAGAAATTTCCATTTCAGGTTCGTTATTTACATTTTCTGTAAATTCAGTAATGGTGTCTGAAGCAGGTTGTTCAACGTTTTCTTCAGTAATAACTTCGCTAATTGCTGGTTCTTCATCAAAATTAGTGATAGAAAGTTCAATGTTGTCTGCATCAACTTCATCAAAGTTAACCGGAACATACTCTTTAAATTGAATATCGCCAGCGTCAAATTGTTTTGTAGTTAACTCAGGGGTATCGGTTTCAACTTGGTTCTTAGCAACTTCTTCTAAAGTAAGTTCGTATCCTAAGTGATCTTCTGGTACAAAGTAAGAACCTTTAGTTTGAGCAGCATGGGAAAGAATGTATTCAATAATTTCTTCTTTTTTTAGTTCAGATGAAATCGGGATTTTACGGTCAATACAAAAACGTTCAAGTTGAATTACGTTTTTAGCCTCAATTTGTTTCTCAAGGTCTAAGTCAAACTCATTTCTTTTTTTAAGTTCTTGAATGATGTTTTCAATAAACTGTTTTTTTCTTAGGCGAATCGGCACGTTGACATCGTATTTTTTGCCAAGTTCACGAATTTCTTTAACAGTTGATGAGTTGAAAAGCACTGGTCTAAACTCATCTGGTGTCAAACCATCTAAGACATTTTCAGGGTCTTTAAACAGTGGCCACAAACCTTTGTTGTACTCGTGAATCGCTTTCCAAGGTTCATAGGTTGATTTTTCTGCTTGTTTAACTAACTTTAAAATGTCTGCGTCTTGTACATTATTTTCTTTCATGACATTTAAAAACAAGCACCAAAGTTCATCTAAATATTGGCGGTTTAAAACTTTTGAGTTAAAGTAAATCAGTAAGTTTTCAAGTTCATATTCTGAATAAAGTCTAAACCAAGAAAGACGGTAGTTTAACTCAGATGCCAAAGACTGCAGTTTTTGTCTGGTTTTAACGACATAAGGGAAAAGCACATCTTTAAGTAGACGAATGCGTCTAACTCTGGCAATCCCTGAAATGTTTTGGCTAGCCAAAAATTCAATGATTTTTTTAGGTTCAAGTTTTGCTAAACTTTGTGTAAGTTCGCTAACTGGATACTCTTTGTTTTTTAGAGTAATTGTGTCTGATAATCTAATTTGGGGCATATTGACCTCTCGTGTTAATTGCTAACACTAATATTATATTGCTTTATCAAATAAAAACAAGCATAAACCCAGTTTTTTCAAAAAAACACTGGAAAAACGCTTAATAGAGCAAATTGAACGCAGATTTGGCAATCTATTTAACTTCTTCACCAAATAGATGATAAGAGTTGGCTTTAGTGATTTTTACCTTGACAATTTTACCAATTTTATCGCTACTACCAAGGAAATTAACTAACTTGTTTTCAGCGCTATAACCCGCTAAAACCTCTTCGTTAGAGCGAGAAAAGCCGTCTACAAGGACATCTAAAACTTTGCCAACATACCTTAAACTAGATTGTTTTGCATAAAAAGAAGTAAGTTTATTTAGTCTGGCTAGCCTTTCTTTTTTAACTTCAAGCGGAGTGTCGTCTCTAAATTTTGCCGCCGGCGTGCCTTCACGGGGCGAAAATATAAAGGTAAAAGCACCATCATATTCAACTGCTTTAACTAAGTCAAGGGTGTCCTGAAAGTCGGCTTCAGTCTCTCCCGGAAAAGCCACAATGATGTCGGTGGTCACGGTAAAGTCTGGGCGAAGGGCTTTGATTGCGTTTATTTTTTCTAAATAAAGTTCTTTGGTGTAATGTCTGTTCATTCGCCTTAAAACTGAGTTAGAGCCAGACTGCACAGGCAAATGCAGATATGGCATGACTTGTGGGATTTCGGTTAGTGCTTTGATGCATATCTCGTCAATGTCGCGGGGATATGAAGTCATAAAGCGAATGCGCGGGATTTCGGTTTTGGCAATATCAAAAAGTAGGTTGCCAAATGTATAGTCGCGGTCTTTAAAATCACGACCATAAGAGTTTACGTTTTGGCCAAGCAAAGTAACTTCCATAAATCCGCGTTCTTTTAAGTCCTTAATTTCTGCAACTATTTCATTGGGTTCACGGCTGCGTTCTTTGCCTCTAGTATATGGAACTATGCAAAACGTGCAAAACTCATCACACCCATACATAATGTTTACAAACGCTTTGTGTGAAAACCTATGGGTTTGTGGTAGGTTTTCAACAATCTCACCTTGAATTGAATAAACTTCAACTACGCGTTCTTTGGATAGCAGAGCGGTTTTAATATATTCAGGTAGTCTATAAATATTGTGTGTACCAAACACCAAGTCTAGTTCAGGAACTTTCTTTAAAATTCGCTCAATGGTTTTCGGCTCTTGGGTCATGCACCCACACATTCCAATAATTAAATTAGGGTTGTGGCGTTTAAACTTAATTACTCTGCCTAGTTCTGACCAGGCTTTAGTTTCAGCGGTTTCTCTAATCGCACAAGTATTGATAATATACAAGTCTGTCTCTTCAATATTCAGAGCGCGAGTGAAGCCCATATTTTCAAGAATTCCGGCAATTACTTCTGAGTCTACTTCGTTTGACTGACAACCGTGAGTTGAGACCATAAACTTTTTTAAATAACCAAGGTACTTAAGTTCAGGGTCAAGTAAAAACACCGTACTTTCGGTTTTCTCAAAAGTGCGGCGTCTAGCCTGATTTAAGTCAGGACGAAAATATTTAAGTAGTTCCTCTTCTGTTAACTTAGCCATTTTAAAGTTAATAATTATTCATAAATTTGAATACGCTTAATTTCTTTTCTTTGAAAGTCCATTAAAGTTGCGTTTAAATAACACTTACCTTCAGCTGTTTTGGCTTTTTCTGAAAACCCATTTAGGTTTCTTTCAATCACGGTAGTGGGTTCAACTCCGATGCAGGAATCTACTACCCCGCACATTCCAGTGTCAGTCTGATAAAGGGTACCTTTTGGCAGCACTCTTTCGTCAGCCGTTGGAACGTGCGTGTGGGTTCCACAAATCCCGGAAACTCTGCCATCAAAATGCAAAGCAAATGCTAGTTTTTCTGAAGTTGCCTCACCGTGGAAGTCAATAAATATGTAGTCGGCTTTAACTTTTGCTAAAATTTCTTCCACTGCTTTGATTGGGTTTTCAAGCGAAATATTGATAAAAACTCTGCCCATGACATTAATAATTAGTAATTTTTTATCGTTAAAATTAACTAACTTATAGCCAACTCCAGGTACATCTCCGTAGTTACAAGGTCTAATAATTTGGGCGTTTGGGTCATTTAAAATCGGAAAAATTTCTCTCTTGTCAAAAGCGTGATTGCCAAGTGTTACAAAGTTAATACCTGCTTTCATATAAGCCTTGAAGTGCTCTGGCGAAATTCCAAGGCCGTGTGTGGTGTTTTCACCATTAACAACGATAAAGTTAGGTTTATAGGTTTGTTTGAGTTCAGGTAGTTTAGAAAATAAAAAGCGACGGCCTTCCTTGCCAAAAACATCGCCAATAAAAAGTAGTTTCATTTCAAATGTTTTCCTCGTTTCTACACCTTAATTATAAAGGGTTGGCCACTAAAAAAGCCAAACCAAATAAAAAAGGCTTAATTTATTTATCTAAAAATAAACTAAACCTTTTTTTAAAAAAACAACTAACTTAATTTAAGTTTATCTATTTAGCAAAATCAGTAACTCTGGTTTCGCGAATTAAAGTAATTTTCACAGTTCCAGGATACTGCATTTCGCTCTCAATTCGTTCTTTGATGTTTCTTGCAATCAAAGGCATTTCTTTGTCAAACACTTGATCTGGCTTAACCATTACTCTGATTTCACGACCTGCTTGGATTGCGTAGGCTTTTTTCACGCCTTCAAAAGAGTTTGCAATCTCTTCCAATTGAGTTAAACGTTTAATGTAGTTTTCAGAAGACTCGTTTCTAGCACCTGGTCTAGATGCAGAAATCGCATCGGCTGCAGCCACTAGCACCGCGATTACTGATTTTGCTTCGCGGTCGCCGTGGTGTGAAGAGATAGCGTCAATCACTTCAGGTGCTTCTTTATAGCGTTGTGCTAGTTTTACCCCAATTTCAACGTGTGAACCTTCCATTTCATGATCTATTGCTTTGCCAATATCGTGAAGTAGTCCAGCACGTCTGGCGATATACTCATTTTCTCCAAGTTCAGCGGCTAGTTTGCCTGCTAAAAACCCAACTTCCATACTGTGTTTAAGGACATTTTGGCCAAAACTTGTGCGGAAAGCCATACGGCCAACTATGCGAATTAAGTCCAGGTTCATCTTGCCAATTTCCATTTGGAAAACGGCGTCTTCACCTGCTTGAAATACGTAGTCGTCAACTTCTTTTTGAGCCTTTTCAACTAGTTCTTCAATGCGTTGCGGATGAATGCGGCCATCTTGAATTAAGGCGCTTAGTGCTCTTTTGGCAACTTCTCTACGAATTGGGTCAAAACCAGATAGCACTACAGCGTTTGGCGTGTCGTCAATTACTACATCAACTCCGGTTAAGGCTTCAAATGCGCGGATGTTTCTACCTTCTTTTCCAATAATTCTACCTTTAATAGAGTCGTCTTGGAAGTTAACCACAGAAATCGTGTGGTCAGCCGTAGCGTCCGACGCATATTTTTGCATAGCAATCGCCAAAATTCCTTTAGCCTTGCGTTCAGCCTCTAAGCGTGCCTTTTCTTCTTCTTCGCGAATGTAGGCACTCATCTCGTGCTGCATATGGCTTTCAAGGTCTTGCATAATTTCGGCTTTTGCCTGTTCTTTAGTTAAATTAGCAACACGCTCAAGTTCTTCGCCCGCTGCTTGCAGTTGTTCTTCTACTTTAAAGCGAGTTTGGTCAAGTTCAAGTTGTTTTTGTTGAATGTTTTTATCTTTATCGTCAATAGACTGTTCGCGTTTATCTAAGTAAAGTGTGCGATTGTCTAAAGACTGCTCACGAGTAATTAACTTATTTTCTTGTTCAGCAACTAATTTAAGACGGCTGTTAATGTTAGTTTCTGCGTCTTGTTTTAAACTTTCAATGTTGCTGCGTCCTTGTTGTAAGTATTCTTTTTTTAAGCGATCGGCTTCTTTCTTTCCTTCGCTAATAATCTTTTCAAAAGTAAATTTGGCTTTTTTTAGCCCCTTTTCATAAGTTATTTTTCTTGTAATATACCCAAGGATTGAACCAAGTATAATAGAGGTTAAACTCGCAAGCACTATAATTAGTGCAGTCATTTTATCCTCCAGACAGGGTTTTAAAATATACTCTGTCGCTATTTGAATTATAGGCAACAAGCCTCTAAAAGTCAAATGCTTTTTTAGGTTAAACTATGCTAAAATACTCCTAAAGGAACAGACTTTTTAAAAGTTTATTTAAAATAAAATGTAGGTTTTAATGAGGATTTTACATTTTTAAAATCGTACAATAAACGCATTAAGGTGAATTAAAATTAGTTAAAATTTACTTGTAATAAAATGAACTTTTAAATTAAATTGAGGTAAATATTTATGATTTTGATGAACAATATAATCGATGAAAGTAACGCAAATATTCACAAAAAATGTCTAGAGTGCAAACTACCGCTTTCTTTTAAAGACAAACGTTTAGCCAAAGAATTAATAGATTATGTTAGAAACTCAATAACTCCAGAAATCAGAGACCGCTATAATCTACGCGAAGCCGTAGGGCTAGCAGCACCTCAAATCAATGTACTTAAGCAAATGTTTGCAGTTTACTTTTATGACATAGATGAGACTTTTTATAACTTTGTGGCGGTCAACCCAGAAATTATTGAAAGAAGTAAAGAACTAATTTACCTACCAGAAGGTGAAGGGTGCTTAAGTGTTAACCGAGAAACTAATAACTTACTGACCCCTAGACACAAAGAAATTACCGCTAGGTTTTTAAAAATCGTAGAAGGTGAAAAACCAATTTGGGTTACGCAAACTTTTAAAGACTATCCAGCCATTGTCTTTCAACACGAATATGACCACCTGCAAGGTACACTTTTTGCCGATAAAATGTTTAAAGAATTGCCCGACGCTAAACCAGTTTTTGATTTAGATAAAATCAGAGCAGAATATCAAGCCAAGATAGACGCAGAAAAAGCTGAAAATACTAAATAAAGATAAAGATGGCGAAAATTTCTAAAACTAATTTCTTGAACTACATGCGCTGTCCTCGCTATGTGACTTTAGAAAAACTGAGATTTGGAAAAGGTGAGGCTGTGGTTGCGTTTGACCCAAATGCCACAATTGAAGAACTATTATCTGAAGAAACAAACGCTAAAAAACAAGAAATTTTGGCGCACATGTATGAAGTTGTGAAAAGTGAAGGCGGAGAACTTGAAGAAATTTTTGCACCTGACTTAAACAAAAACATAACTTTAGACCTTTACATGGAAGACTTTAAGCAAATTGAGGTGCTTGCTGCCGAGCGCGTACAAAGACAATTTGGTGGTCAAGTTATTTTTGCAAAAGACACTAACTTACAAAAATACATTGCTTTAGAGCAAGATGACCACACCTACTATTCTTTTATTGATATTTTTCAAGAAGACGATGCCGCTATTCGTATTTTTGAAGTCAAGGCCACCACTACAAATAAGTTTTTAACTAAACTAACTTCCAAAAAAGACGGACCGTCTTTTCTTTTAAATGAAAAAACTAAAATTATTGAAGACGTGATTTCTTCAGACTCTGCAAGAGCGAAAGTCACCACACGCTTTGATACAAGCGGAATTGGTCGAATTTCTTTTGACTTAGCATACCAGCGATATGTAGTTGAACAAAGTAAGCAATTTACCAAACCAGTTTATTATTACTTAGCGGTTTTAAATCACGAATACATCTACGACGGTAAAACCAACGAACACGGCGCAAGGGTCTATAGTCCTGATGCAATTATTTCTTTCATTGACTACAACAAAATTACCGAATACCTGCAGCCTACAATTGCTGCAGAAATTAAGAAAATTGAGCAGGCTATAGATATGGCTGATGCTTCCAAAGTAAACTTTGGTGTGCATTGCCAAAAAGGAAAGAACTTAGAGTGTCAATATTTTTCTTGTGTATGCAGACACGACTGGCAAATACCTGAAAAATACTCAATATTTGAATACATTGACCGCCACCACGGCTTTAAAAACAAGGTAGAAAAACTAGAGATTGAAGACTTAGTTAACGAAGGTACAGTTAAAATGGCGGATGTGGACGACGAATATCTAAATCGCGAAAAAAATAAAACACAAAAATACTGTGTGCTTTCAGGTGAAGAACATATTGACGAGGCTTTAGTTAAAAAATATTTAGACGAAATCAAGTTCCCAATTTACCACCTTGACTTTGAGTCTACTAACTTTCCACTACCTCGCTATATTGGCGAAAAACCCTATACCCAATCACTATTTCAGTTTTCTATCCACATTGAGAAAGAGTTTGGCAAATGTGACTTAAAAACAGACAACGTCTACTTTTTAAATAAAGACACAAAAACTGACTATCGTCTTGAGTTTACTAAACTAATGCTTGAAACTATTAAACCAGATGGTGGTAGCGTGATGGTTTATAACAAAGCGTTTGAAAACACCCGTATTAAAGAGTTAATGGAACTATTTAAAAAGGACACTAAAATAGTAGAAGATCTGCAAAATATATTAAACCGGATATATGACTTAATGTATGTCTTTAAAGGAAAAAGTACAGACAAACCAAAAGGAGGTCTGGCTTATTATCACCGTGATTTATATGGCTCTTATTCAATTAAAAAACTACTGCCTGTTTTTACAGACCTTTCTTATAAAAACCTAGAAGTACAAAACGGACTAATGGCGGTGCAAGAGTATTTGTCTTTTACTGAAAAAAAAGGACCTGATTACGACAAATCATACAAAGCACTTTTAGCCTATTGCGGCCAAGACACCTATTCAATGCATTTGCTTTTAAAAGCGATTGCCAAAAAAGTAGGCTGGCAACCTAAAAAATAACTTTTTAAACTTGAAAAACCAATCAGCACAGCGCTGATTGGTTTTTTTACCTTTTAGCAATTAAACTGCTGTTTTAAAAAATAGCAAGACTATTTTTAAGCAATTTAGTTAATCTGCATAAATATATACGCGGAGGAACTCGTAATGTCAAAAAAACTTAGTTTTATGGTTTTATTTTTTATTTCCTTTTGTATTGTGCTTTTTTCACCTAAACAGGCTGTTGCAAAAGAATCTAAATTCGTTGAAAAAACTTTCATTAAAACAGTAATTTACGAAGGTTTGCAATATGAAATGCACGCTGAAGGGATTTATCGTGAGTTTGACTTTAGTTTAGACAATCCAGAAAAAGTTTCATTTGATGAATTAAAAAATGCTGTTAAAGTTTGGCTAAAAGACGCAAATACTGGCGAAAAATATATGGCTGAATCTGTTGAATATGCTAAACCTGAGAGTTTTGAAGAAAAGTTCTTCATGACTAACTTTAAACAAAGAAAAATGCGAGTTAGTTTACTTTGTGAGTTTAGCCGTCTTGCCGATGAATTGGAAGTTAATTTAATTATCAATATTTTAGACAGAGAGAAACCAACAATAAATCAAATTAAGCCAATAGTTTTTACAGAACTTAAAAAAGATAGGCTGACAGATAAACAAATTGACGAAATCTTAAAACAACACTTTGTATTCAAAGACAATATTTCTACTAAATTGACAACGAAATTACTTGGTGCTGAAGATGTGCTACTAAATAAACCAGGCAAATACCCAATAGAAGTGTATTGCTTAGATGAAAACGAAAACAAAACAGTTTTAAAAACCTATATAGAAGTTAAAGACATCGAGGCTCCTAAAATTGAGTTTAAAAAACCAACAGAACTGTTAACCACTGTTATCGGTGCTCCTTTTTTTGCTTTAAATCAATTTAATATTACTGACAACAGTGGTGATGAACTCGATATTAAAGTGGAAGGTGAAAATAAGTTAAATAAAGTTGGTATACACGAACTTTCGGTGACAGCAACAGATAAAAGTGGAAACTCAACTACAAAGAAATTCATGGTTGAAGTTAAAGACACAGGAGTTGCAGAAATCACCTTTCCTTTTAAAGAACTGGCAAAAGAAGTACTATCACCAAGTTTAGACAACGAAAAAATAAAGACTGAGTACACAAATTTCATTGAAGAAATTTTAAAATCAGCCGTTGTTAAAGATAAAGTCTACAACCATGTTCTAAGCGAATTAAACCTAGACATTAGCGAGGTTAACTTAAGCAAGGTTGGTAAATATAAAGTCACATTAAATGTCTTTAAACCAGGCACACAAGAAATTAGAGGTTCTAAGTCTTTTGTCTTAGAAGTTAAAGACACAACTAAGCCAACCATTGACCCCATTCAAACTAAGCAAGATAAAAACAACCAAGACTATGTACCTGTCCAGGTAAACTCTAAATTTAACTTAACTGACTTATTTGACATAAAAGACAACTATGACTTTAAAAGTGAACTTAAAACTACGATTGACAAAACTATTGACACTAAAGAACTCGGCAAATCATATCTAGTAGAAATCTCAGTTCAAGATAAAGCAGGCAATAAAATTTCAAAATCATACCTGCTAAAAGTTGTAGACTTACTTCCACCTACTTTAGTAAAGCAACCAAGAAGTATCTTTTTAAATGTTGGTGAGAAGTTCCAAACAAGTAAGTATTTTTCATACCTGGATGACACTAAGGTGACTGAAAAACTATACGTAGACGGCGAAGAATATACCTTTAATTTCAATAAACCAGGTAAATATAGATGCGAACTAAAACTAACCGATGAATACGGAAACGAAACTATTCATAATTTTGTCTGCGTGGTTGGCGACAATATTCCGCCAGTATTGGAATTAAAGTCAAACAGTTTAACTGTGAAGTTAAGAGAAACTAATCTGCTTGAAATTTTGCGTCAAAACATCGCGGGTATTTTTGACAACGTAGACAAATCAATCAATCCTAGCAAATGTCATATTGATGTATCCGGCGTGGACTTAGAAAAATGTGACTACTACAAAGTATACTACACTGTAAAAGACAGTTCGGAAAACGCGGTTACTAAAGAACTTAGGCTTTTAGTTGACGACAAAACAAAACCTACGATTAAAGAAACTAGTCCACTTGAAATTGACATTGTGACTTTGAAAAATAATCCAAGTCAAATTGATTACTTAAAAGGGCTTGAAATTGCCGATAACTCAGACACTAAAAGCAACAGCAAACTAGAAATTTGGCACGAAACAATAGATGCCACTAAAAATAAAGAACTACCTAGAACTCTTTTATACACAGCAACTGATGAACGTGGGAACGTGCAAACTTATGAACGCACAGTTATTTACAAAAATAGTGGTAGTAAACTTGGTAGTTTACCAACTGCTGTAAAAATTGCCATTACAGTTGGTATTTCTTTAGTTTTAATTAGCAGTATTTTTAGTTATTTTTACTTAAAAGTCTTAAAGTCTCATAAATTAAAAATACGCAAATCTG
>CALISC010000073.1 GCA_938041945.1 uncultured Acholeplasmataceae bacterium
ATAAAAAAGGTGATTAGAATTTAATCGCCTTTTTTATTTTACTAAATAATCTAGTTAAACGATAGTATAAAAAAGAAAAAATTTTGATAAACTTTTGTGGGTGTTGGCGGATAGAGAAACAAGTTTTTAAAATCTAATAGCTTTTTTAAAAATAAAACCTGCAAAAAATAGTTATAAATTTCCTTTTGGTCTTGCATGTTTTTAAACACACATGATGTGGACATTTTAAATAACTAAAAAACCCAACAATGGACGGTATTTAACTAAATACTATTTTATTTACTTAATCGCCTAAAAAGCCCATATTGGAACAATTATGGTGTCTTCATCAAGCATTGATACTTTATCGCTTACGCAAATTATCGAAGTTTTTTTAATTTCAATTTTTTGTTTTCTAAGATGAAAAACACCCTTTAACATATGTGAGTTTGGGTGGCTAGTTTTTTTAATTTCAATAGCATACAAAGAATTGTCACAATCTAAAATCAAATCAACTTCTTTTTGTTCTTTATCACGATAATAATAAAGATTAAAAGGTTCTGCTAAATTGAAATATGAACCTCTGATTTGATTGATAACATAGTTTTCTAATATCACACCACTTATAGAACTATCTCTTAAAATTTCGGGTGAATGGTGGCTAGTTAGATAAGAAACCACACCTGTGTCAAAAAAATAAAGTTTCGGCGCTTTGATAGTTCTTTTTAATAGTTTGCTTGAATATGGATGCAGTAAATAAATAATTTGTGACTTTTCAAGCAAAAAGAGCCATCTTTTTGCAGTATCATCTGAAATGTCTGCATCTTGCGCAACTGAGTGGATATTTATCTCTTGCCCAACTCTACATGCCAATGCTTTGATGAAATTTCTAAATTTAAAATTGTCTTTTATGCTGATTTCATCTTTTATATCTCTATACAAATAAGTTTCAATATAACTTTCAAAAAATATTTTTCTGTCTGTTATTTTTTTACTAACTATTGCAGGCAAACCACCAAAGAAAATACGTGTAAAAATTTCATTTATATTAGCCTTGTTAAGCGAAATAGACATATTATTAAGTTTTGCGAAATCTAACTCAAACTTATTTAATTTTGTATTATTAAACGCTTCGTTTTGAGTCAATACAGACATTTTTAGAATTGCAACTCTGCCTGCAAGAGACTCTTGTGCGAGATTCATTAGCGCAAAAGATTGCGAACCAGTTAGCCAAAAACTGCCTGGTTTTGCACCATTGTCAATCGCGATTTTTATATAACTAAAAAGTATAGGCGCATATTGAACTTCATCAATTAAAATAGGAGGGCTATAAATTTGTAAAAATAACGCAGGGTCTTTTAAAGCAAGTTCTCTGTCTTGTAGGTTGTCAAGAGTGACTTTTTTTCGCACAGGATCTAGCTTTTCGAGCATAGTTGTTTTTCCTACTTGCCTTGGACCAGTTAATAGTAAGCAAGCGTATTGCTTGCTAATACTAATAATTTTGTCTTCTATATCTCGTTTAATATAAAGCATACACGGCCTCCTATGAAATATTGACCAAAATACGATGCAATCTTATTTTAGTCAATAATTTAAACTTTGTCAATATTGATGCAAAAGCTTTTTTAATTTAATGTTAGCGTGATATCCTTTTTATGTAGATATAGTTGTGAGGTAATGAATGAAAAAAACAAATTTAATGTGCAGTCAATGCCTTCAAAGAAACTATCAAGTTGCGGTTGGCAGTAAACGAATTGAAATTAAAAAATACTGCCCTAAATGCAACTCACATACCTTGCATAAAGAAAATAAATGATTACAAAAAGAAATAAAACTACTCAGTTTAAATGTGGTAGTTTGTTAATGGGTGGCAATAACAATGTCTACATCCAATCAATGACTACTACTAAAACTAAAGATGTAGAAAATACGGTTAAGCAAATAAAGGAATTAGAACAGGCAGGTTGCCAAATCATTAGAGTAGCGGTTTTAGATGAAACTGATGCTAATTCTATCAAAGAAATTCAAAAACAAATTAGTATTCCTTTAGTTGCAGATATTCATTTTGACTATCGTCTGGCTTTAATTGCAATTGAAAACGGTGTTGATAAAATTAGAATCAATCCTGGTAACATTGTAAATAAAAACCACATCAAACAAATTGTAGATGCTTGTAAAGTAAAAGGAATTGGAATTAGAATCGGACTAAACTCAGGTTCCTTGCCAAATGCTTTGCCTGCAACTGCTGAAAACTTTATTAAAGTAATGAAAAAAGAAGTTGAAATGCTTGAAGAATTTGGTTTTACAGATATTTGTCTTTCTTTAAAGGCAACTTCAGTTTTAACTACTATTGAGTGTTATGAACTTGCTGCAAAAACTTTTAAATATCCACTACATATCGGAGTTACCGAGGCAGGTACGCTAATCGGTGGCACCGTTAAAAATAGTTCTGCCCTTTCTGTGCTTTTACTCAAAGGTATTGGAAACACTATTCGCGTATCTTTGACTGAAAATCCAGTTTTAGAAATTAAGGTGGCAAAAGAAATTCTAAAGTGTTTAGGCCTGAAAAAAGATGGTGTTGACTTTGTGAGTTGTCCAACTTGTGGTCGTTTAGAATACGATATGGAAAAGATTGCTAAAAGAGTCGAAAGTTTTTGTGATACTTTAAATAAAAAGATAAAAGTTGCTGTTATGGGTTGTACTGTCAATGGTCCTGGGGAAGCAAGAGATTCAGACATTGGGATATGTGGAAACAAAGACAGTGTTTTAATTTTTAAAAAAGGTAAGGTCTTTAAAAAAGTTAGGCCAGAAGAGGCCTATCAAGAATTAACTAATATTATTTCAAATGATTTTTAACACTATAAAATAAAAATATAAATCTAAGCTAATAATTTGTTTTTATTTAAAAATATAACACAATTATTTTATCAGATCGGTCAAGAAGCGTACGGCGCCTTGACCTTTTTTAATGTTTAATATTGAATGAATTAAAAACCACATAACAAAACTTACACAATTTTATTAAAAAGAGACACCCGAGGTGTCTCTTTTTAATATCCTAAACCGACTGCTTTTTTAGCGTTATTGTAATTTTCTTTTGCTAGTTTTTCAGCAAACCTTTTACCGTTTTCTAGAGTTTCAATTAACTCTTTTGAGTTAACTAATTTTTCTATTTTTTCGCCTAATGGAACGATTTCCTGGACTAAAATATCTGCTAAATCTAATTTGAATTTGGCATAATTTAAAGAGTTTTTATATTTATCTTCAATCTCTTTAATTGACAGATTAGTAAGTGCTGCATAAATATTTAATAAATTTGAAATCGCTGGTTTTTTGACTAAATCAAAACAAATTTTGGCTTCTGAGTCTGTTACAGCAGATTTGATTTTCTTGATAATAACATCTTTTGAATCTGAGAGTAAAATGTAAGATTTTGGGTTTTCAGAACTCTTAGACATTTTTGCAAAAGGGTCTTGTAAGGACATTATACGGCGTGTGTGTTTATTAATTTCATATTTAGGTATTTTAAAAGTTTCTCCGTACAATTTATTAAAACGATGAGCAAGAGTTTCGGTTAACTCCATGTGTTGTTTTTGGTCTTCACCGATTGGTACAATATCTGCGTTGTAAAGCAAGATGTCTGCAGCCATTAGGGCAGGATAGGTAAACAAAGAACTTCTGATATTTTTAGTGCTCGCTGATTTTTCTTTAAATTGAATCATTCTACTAAGCTCACCAAAATAAGCAGTAGATTCCATTAAAAATCCAAGTGCCGCATGTTCATTAATTTCGGATTGCACAAATATATGTGTGTGGTTTTTGTCAAAGCCAAGCGCTGAATAGCAGGCTGCGATTCTTAAAATATTTTCTCTCAGTTCTTTTGGGTCAATTGGCAAAGTAGTGGCGTGTAGGTCTGCAATAAAAATCAAAAGTTCTGAGTCTGGATTCTCCTGAACAACCGCTTTTAGGTTTTTTAAGGCTCCTAAATAATTGCCAAGAGTTAGGCTTCCAGTTGGTTTAATTGCCGTTAAAATAATTTTTCTATTTTTGTCCATATGAATATCCTTTGACAACTTTTGTCTCTATTTTAGAAACCCCTCTAAAAACTTCACCGTCAACTTGCGCGGTTTTGGTGTTTTCGGTTTCTATTGTGATTTCTTTGCCTTTAAAAATTTTAACAAATCTTTTAAATATTGTGTGCCAACCCAAATAAATAAACGGAAATAGTAAAAGTAAAAGTACTCTTGAGCGAATTGCAACTAAAACTAAATAAAGAAAGTCTTCTCTCTTGGCCATTGGGGCAATTTTCATACCGCCACCAAAATAAGGGCCATGCATCACAGAAGCAAGGAAGCAGTTTTTGTGTTCACTAGCCACGCCATCTACTGATACTTTTGCTGAAAACGGTTTATATCTAAAAAAAGTAGCAATTGTGACTTTGGCAAATGTGCTTTTGATTTTATACGCACGCATGTTATCTAGACGTCTACAAATTTCTCCGTCTATACCAATTCCGACACCATTTAAAAACAAGAATGTTTCGCTTCCTATCTTTGCCTGTCCAAAATACTTTAAATTGGCCTTAAAATCAACTGCCTTTGTTTTGTCTTTAAAGCCACGAAGAAAGTCGTTGCCGGTTCCACCGCGTGCAACCATAACACTGGCTTTAACCTGAGTTAGGTTGACTGAGTTTACAATTTTATTTAAAGTACCATCTCCACCGAATATCAAAATTACGTCTCTTTTGGAAAAAGACTTGAAATACTTTTCAATATCAGAAAGCGCGAGAATTGAGTTTAAAGTTGCGTTATCTTGATTTTCTAAATAAAACTTATGTGCTTTTTTGTAGTTTTTAGAAAGTGGGTTGTAAATAATTCTATACATTTAAAAGTTAATTAAATTGCAAAAGCACTAAATTGTTTTTTGCCACGTTTAATTACAAAATATTTTTTAAAAGCAGGTTTTAAATCACTTAGTTTAAGTTCAAGGTCAGTGATTTTCTCTGAGTTTACAGAAATAGAGCCTGCTTGTATAAACTCACGAGCCTCACGTTTAGATTTCGCTAAGTTAAGTGAAACTAAAATATCTAAAATTTGTGAGTCTTTTTCATACTTTTGTTTACCAAACGCAGAGTAAAGCATTTTGTATTCATTTTCGCCAAGATCGGCAAGCGCTCCTTTAAATAAAGTGTCTGTGATTTTTTTGGCAGAATTAAGCGCATCTTTACCGTGTACAAACTCACAAACAAACTCAGCCAGTTTGGTTTGTGCGAGTCTTTTTTCGGGTTCTTGTTTAACAGAAAGTGCAAGTTCTTCAATTTCTTTTACAGAAAGCAGAGTAAGAAGTTTTAAATACTCAACTATCATTTTATCTTCAACGTTTAAAAAGTATTGATACAAGGTGTATGGTGAAGTTAAGTTTTCGTCTAACCAAAGTGCTCCGCTTTCGGATTTGCCAAACTTAGTGCCGTCTGCTTTTAAAAGTAGAGGAGAAGAGAGACCTAGTGCGTCGTTTTCACCTTCTAGTTTACGAATCAGTTCAAGGCCGGCGGTGATATTCCCCCATTGCTCAGAACCACCAAACTGAATTTTGCAGTCATAGTTTTTATAAAGGTAATGAAAGTCAATAGATTGAAGAAGTAGATACGAAAACTCGGTGTAAGAAATTCCTGTTTCCAGACGTCTTTTAATAACGTCTTTTTCAAGCATATAGTTAATGCCAAAGTTTTTACCAAAATCTCTTAAAAACTCAATAATTGACAGTTTTGACAGCCAAGTTGAGTTATTTACAAAAATTACCTTGTCTGACTTTAAGATTTTTTTAACTTGTTTTTCAATTGAGTCAACATTCTTTTTAACTTCTTCATTTGAAAGAATGTGGCGCTCTCCGTTGGGTTTAGGGTCGCCAATTGCCCCAGTTGTCCCGCCAATTAAGCAAATTGGAATCAAACCTCTTTCTTCAAGCAGTTTGATACGAATAATTTGGACTAAATGACCGCAAGTGAGTGAACTTCCGGTTGGGTCAAAACCGATGTAGAACTTTGTGCCTGGCACTAGGTTTTTTTCAGCAAGTTCTAAGGAAGAGCAGTCTTTGACCATTCCCCTCCATTTAAGTTCTTCAAGTAAATTCATAAATTACCTACTACTTTCTCTTTCAATCAATTCATATTCTACGAAAGTTTGTGTCTTATCTATTTTAACATTTTCAATTAACTGAGTTAAGTAAATTAGGGCTTGTTCGCCTAAACGGTAATTAGAATAAGAAATTGAAGTTAACTGCGGAGTAAATAGTTTACAAAAGTTAGTATTTTGCATACAAACTACGCGATAGTCAGTACCACATTTTAAGTTCTTTTGTCTAAGTAAGTTAATTGCTTTAAGTGCAGCAATATCTCTGGTTGCCACAATTGCCTCAATCTGATTTTCTTCAAAAAACGACAAAAACTCGTGTTCTTCAATGTCTTCCGGGTCCATTCTAAAAATATAGGGCTTTAGATTGCTAGCGTTAATTGTTTCTAAATATCCGCTTTCCTTTTCTAAATTAGAAAAGTAAGTAATTTTAGAAGTTAAAAATAGAATTCTTTTAGTGTTTTTTTCAATTAAGTGTCTAGTTGCGGATTGAACAGCTTTTTTAAAGTCTAGTGCTGTAAAAGTTGCCCCTGGCAGCTTAACTGCTGTGTTAATAAAGGTAAACGGAAAATTTACATTTAACAAAGGTTTGATAAATGCTTCGATTTGTTCGTTTGTGATGTGCTCGTCTAAAAAGATAATTCCGTCTATTTTTTCGGCTAAAACCGATAAAATAAAGGCTCCATAGTTGTTTTTAGACTTATATGAAAAAATGCGGATTGTGTATTTTTGGTTAGCCGCTGCGTCTAAAATTCCAGAAATTAGTCTAGATATTGAAGGTCTGGAAACTTCAGATAAAATTAGTGCGATGTTTCGTGAGTTTTGCGATGCCAAAGAAGCGGCAACTCTATTTGGAAAATATTGCATTTCTTTGATAATCTTCCAAACTTTTTCGTGAGTTTTAGGGCTAACTTTGCTTGATTTGGCTAAAACTCTGGAAACTGTGGCAATAGATACATTGGCTTTTTTGGCAATGTCGTAGATTGTGTGTTTTTTAGACATAAGTTGTTCCTTTGTGAGATATTTGGGTTTTATATGAAAGTATAACCCGATGTGTGAACATCGGGTTATTTTATGAAAACAAATTTAAATTAGTAATAAATTTTAATTTCTTTAATATTAAAACGGTGGTGAGAATTATCTTTAGGTTTTTCTGTCGCTGAAAGTTTTAAACGAAGAGCGTCTGTTGATTCACCAATTTCAAGCGAATATAATTTGCCATCAAATTCGTTAATGTCGGTGATTTCTTTTGCAGTTTTCCATTCGCCGTTGACTCTATATTGAATTTCTAATTTTTGGAATTTATTGGTGCCTGATTTGTTAGTCCATTTCTCCATAAAAAACTCAATTTTGGATTTAGAAGCAGTTTTTCCTAATTCCATTTCAATATAACTGAAAGTGTCATTATCATTTTTGGCAACTGTGAATCCAGTTTTTCCAGAAGAAGCGCTAACACCTTTAAATTTAAGTGTATCATCTGAGCCAGTTATTTGGTTTTTAACTTTTTGAGTTCTTGCCTTATAACCACTTCCTGCGGGTGATTTAGTAAAATCATAGTGTTTGGTTAGTTTCATGCTGTTTGGATCTTCAGGTTTATTACCTTGACTAATTAGTTTTACTAATTCTTCAACAAGTTTTTTAAGAGCTTCTAGCTGTTCTGCTTGTTGTTTAGTGTAGCCTTCTTCCCATTTTTCTAGTTTTACTTTTGCAACTGGGTTGTAAGCATCGTTAAACTCAGTTCTTTTTGCTTGGTCTGCTTTTACGTATTTGCCAGAAACTTGGTCTGGTTCTTTGTTTTCAAAAGGCAGGTCTTTGATTTCTTTTGCTTTATCTAAAACTCGCTCAGCTTCATCTTTTAATGAATTTTGTTCACCTGTTTTAACTAAACTTTGATATTTTTGAACAAGTGTTTTGAAATTGTTGAACTCAGCTTGTAGTTCTTTACTTGCCATTTCAAACTTATTGTCATTTAGTTTTTCTTGAATATCTTCAATTTGGGATTTAAGTTCATTTAATTGTTTTTGAGATGCGTGAACATATTGTTTGTCTTTTTTAACTTCACTTGGAATACGGCTAATCCATTCAAGTTGAGTAAGTTGAATTGCATTTTTAACAGTAGTGTTAACATCTGCGGTAATATTTTTGCCGTCTTCTAGTTTTTTAGTTCCATCTGTTACTAGTTTTTTAACTTCTTCTAGTTTAGTTTTTAACTCTTCGTATTTAGCCTTTTCTTCGTTTGTAGGTACACGGTCAAAAGTGTATTTAGAAACTGTTTTGTAAAGAGTGTCTAATTCTTGTTTTTTAGCGTCTGTGGCTTTAATGTATTTAGTTCCTTCGTCAAATTCAGATGCGTCTTTGTCAGACCAAGTCATTGCAAGATAACTTTTTGCTGATGCTAAAAGTTTTTGAGCCTGGCTGTTGCTAATGTATCCGTCTTGACGAGCACCTGTTGCTATTTTTGCTAAATTTTGTGTAACTTGGCTTTTAAGAATGTTATATTCTTTAAGTTCATTTTTAGATAGGTTTTGAGAGTCGGCTGTTTTTAATGCGTTTAGACGTGCAACAAATTTATTTTTATCTGTAGATGTGCGAACATATTCTTTGTCTTTTTCTACCATTTCAGGTGCTTTGTTGATAAAATCTAGTGCTGCTAGTCTTTCACCGTCTGCAATAGTTTTGTCAAACTCCGCTTTATCTACTTTGTTTGGCTGTGGTGGAGTTGGTTGAGTTCCATCTTTTTTTAGAACTGTGATTGTAAAAGTTTTTTTAGCGTCTTCAATTTGCGCAGTCAATTTTACAACTTCGTCATTATCTTGGCGGGCAACTAAAACTTTTCCGTCTTCATCAATTTGCACAACCTTGTCGTTTGAAGATTGCCATTTAATTTTAAATTTATCAATCTTGGTTGGAACTGTAAAATCTGACTTTACAGTGTCCTTGGTTTCACCTTGAGCAAATTGTAATTCAACGCCTTTAATTATCTTGTGTGGATCTGCTTTTTTACATGCAAAAGCAAAACCAAAAATTAGCGTTGCTAAGATGAAAAAGAAACTAGTTTTAAGTGCTTTCATATATACTCTCCCTAAAGACCAAAACGTCTTTAAATACAAAAAAATTATACTACAAAAATTGGAAAATGTAAACGCTTACATTAGGTAAATTAAAAATGGGCCTGTGTTAGCCCATTTTATTTATTTTTATTAAAAATTTAAACTTGTAGTTGGAGTAAATCTCAATTGGCCGTTGACTTTTACTAAAAATAAGCCTTCAAAAGATTTTGTAGTGTTTTCTTTGCCTTTAAGTTCTTGAATTTTCTTAAGCATTGGCTTATTTTTTAATTTTTGTTCTGATCTTCCGTCGTATTTAATTTCATACTCAGTATCAGCAATTGAAACTCTAACAGTTATATAGATATATGGTTTGTTGTTTTTTGTTCTAGTTTCTTCTTTGTATTCTTTAATTTCTGCATCAAACTTAACAATTTTATTTTCGTGTGTTTCAACTTGGCTGGCTGGACGGTTAGAAATATCTACGGATGCGAAAGTTTCATTTAATTTAGTAAACTCTGGTTTTGGGGTTTTTGCGATTTCTTTGCCATATTGACTTTCGTTTACTACCGCCTTCATGCTTACTTTATCACCAGTCTTAACACCTTTTGCATAGACGAAAGTTAAGTTTAAAGCATTGCCTTCGCCGTCAATTAGTTTGTTGTAGCCACCAACGTTAACGTAGTAACCCTCAACGTGAATTTTTGTGCCTTTTTCTTTTGTTGCGGCTTCTTTGATGCTCATTTTTTGAAATCCATCGTCTTCAGGTTGTGGTGTTGGAGCAGGTGCTGGTGCTGGTGGATTTGGTGCAGGATTTGGTTTAGGTGTGTTTTTGCACGCAAACATAAATCCGGCTGATAATACTAATACAAATGCTAAAGTGATTTTTTTAAAAATTCCCATTTTGTCTCCTTTTTTAGAAAACTTCACATATAGTATAGACTATCAATCTTAAAAATTCAATCAATATCGGCCAAAAATATAAGCGTTTTCACTTTAAGAGTTTCTATATCGTGGCATTCTTTAAGCGTGCTTAAACTTTCAGACGAATCTAGTTTGATTTCTGCGTAAATTTGGTCTTTATATAAAAACTTACTGTCGTTTTGTTTTAAAGTAGAAACAAGGTTAAGTACTTTTTCTTTTGCACTGTAGTTAAATCTAAAAGTTGCAAGTATGTAATTTTCTTCTTTGACTCTCTTGATTTTTTTAATGGCTTCAACTGCAAGACTTCGGTAAGTTCTGGTTAAAGCAGTTAATCCTAACTTAATTCCGCCGTAGAAACGAATAATAACTACAGCAAAATTAGTGGTATCTAGATTTTTAATTGCTGTGTAAATCTGAAAACCAGCACTACCGCCTGGTTCTTTGTCGTCGCTGAACTTAAAGTTTTGCTTAATTTTATATGCATATACATAGTGAGTAGCACCAGGATATTGCTTCTTTATTTCTGTTAATTTATGTTCAAAGTCAGCAACAGTTTCTGTCTTTATTACTAAGGTGTAAAAGACCGATTTTTTAATTTCTGTTACTAATTCTATATTGTTTTTTAATAAATACACTAATCTCTCCGTGTGCACTGTGCTAAAATTACCTAAAGAGGTTTTTTAAATGAAAGAAAAACAAATTTCTCTAACTGCTCTTTATTTATATCTTACAACAGTGCTTGCTGCTGTCGCAAGTGCGGTGCTGCTGAGTGCATTTAACTTAATTAAGGCAAATGCTGCTGACTTAAAACCAGAAATTCAGTCGTCCGCTCAACTTTCTTTGATTTTAACAACAGCGGCAATTTTTTTGATTTTAGCAGTCACGTCAGCTTTTGCTTATTTAATCTTTTATGTACTAACTTATATTAAGAACAACCAAATTACTAAAAAGTTTGATTTTGTTTGTTTCTTAATTGGTTTTTTTATTCCAATATTTGCACTTATCTTTATTGTGAAAGTTGGTCTTTTGCAAAACAAATGTCTTTGCAAAAAAAGATGTAATGCAGAAAGCACTCAAAATTAACGTAAAAAATCAAATTGACTTAAAAAACCCCATAATTATGGGGGCTTTTTATATTTTAAGAAAACTAGAAGACGCTGGGTATTCTGCTTACATTGTGGGTGGATTTGTTCGTGATCTGGTTTGTGGGTTTAAAAACTTAAGTACAGATATTGATATCACTACAAGTGCAGAACCCACAGAAATTAAAAAAGTATTTAAGCACACTTTTGACAAAGGCATTAAGTACGGCACAGTTGGCGTGCTAATAGACGGTGTTGCCTACGACGTGACGACTTACCGTAGTGAAAAAAACTACCAAGACAACAGACACCCTGAAAGTGTTGTTTTTACTAAAGAAATTAAAGAAGACTTAGTTAGAAGAGACTTTACGATAAATGCACTAATCCTGGATAAAAACTACACAGTTTTGGACTACGTCGGTGGACTTTCAGACATTAAAAACAAACAAATTCAAACAATCGGGTTGCCAGACAATCGTTTCAAAGAAGATGCGCTTAGACTAATTCGCCTAATTTACTTTCAAACAAAACTAGGTTTTTCAATAGAAACTAACACCAAAGCGAGTTTAAATAACCTAAATTATTTAGTTAAAGAAATACACCCAGAACGCATAACAAGCGAGTTTAACAAGGTTTTTTTAAATGGATATTTTTGTGAGTTTATCAATAATTTACGTGAAACTAAGATGTTTGATATAATTATTAAGCGTAAGTTTACTACCAATCTACTAAATGGTTTTATGAACTGCTTAAATGTAGATGAGATGTTGGTTTTTCTGTCTTTCTTTGAAAAACAAGCGAACCCTTATTTTATTTACACAAACAAAGTTAAGAACCAAATTAAGTTTGTAAAAAAGATTATTGAAAACAAGTATCTTGAAAAAGATATGCGCGTAAACTTAATTCGCTTTCAAACAGAGACTATTGACCTTGCTTTAAAAATTGCTAAATATTTTTACAATAGAGACTACTGCCCAAATGAAGTTATTTCAGATGTTAAAAGATATCTTGAAGCAGAAAAATACGTCAAAAGTAAAAATATCAACTACGAAAAACTATTTAAAAATAAAGCAAAGGCTGAATATGGTGAACTTATTTTGATGCTCGTCAAAAAAGTGGCCGATGAAGGATATCAGCTGAATGAAATTAATTAAAAAAACAAATCTAAGACTTAAAAATTTTGGTTTTTTTGCTTTCTTAAAAAGACACACAATAAAGTTGCTTTTCTATATTTTAGTTGTAGCAAATAATAATTATAACTATTAAAATAGTCACTTTCCTTTAACACTTCAAATAAACCCGGAAACTCAACGAAAGGGTTTGAGTTGCCTTGGTATTTTAAAATTATTTTATTTCGCCTTTTTTCAAATTCAGAGATAGGGGTTTCTACACCCCATTTTTTAATTTCTGAAAGTGAGCCCATCACGGTTGAAACTCGGCTGTAGGCTAAGTTTTTAAAATCAATTAGTTTAAGTTCAGGGTAAATTAAAGCCATGTAAAAAAGAATACGCGCAACTTCTCCGCTTGAGTTTTTAGACGGCCAAAATTGTTGGTTTTTAAGAGAGTATCTAAAAGAATTTGATAAATCTTGGTGCTCGCTAAAAAAATAGTTTGACCTAAACTGATTGACTTTAGCGGTTGAAAGTCTAAGATTATGCAAATCAGTTCTAATGTCGCGATCGCTTTGTTGAACCCTTTTCCGGCCAAGGCGAGAATTGGGCCAGACGTGTTCTTTGTTGAGTTCTTTGCCATCCCAAACAGCCGGATATAGTTTGTTATCGTAGATTGTGGTAATTTGTGTAAGGTCATCAATTGACTTGTCTGAGTTTATCAGTACACCTTGACATTGACTGTATGCAAGATAAGTACGAGGTTTAAAGTTTTCCTTTAAAGATGCGATTAAAGAACTTATCTCTGCCTTGTTTTTTTTATTTATTTTTTCAAGTTGAATCTCGTTGTTGATGTTATTTTCCGCACAAATATAGGGTAAATATAAGAATGTTGTGTATTTTTGTTGATTAATAGATATGTATTTAGTTTTAATAAAAATCAACTCTCCCACCATATAGTTAGGCTTTTCTGGGTATACTTTTATGCTTTCAAAGTTTTGAAAATTAGCAGTGACTTTACCTAAATACTCTTGTTTAGAAAATTGATAAATTAGTTTCTCAACTTCTTTTTCGTACCCTAATTCTGTTAAATTGCTTTGCTTAAATTTAGTAAAAGCATTTATAAAACTTGGGTCAAAATTATAGTAGTTTAACTTTTCTATTACGTTAATTATTTTAGTTTTTTCGCCCAACAAAGCGTTTTTATAGCCTTTAATTTCTAAAATAAATTCTTTTTTAAATCCGGTAATTTCTGCTACTAACTTAGTTTTTGTATCTAAAAAAGGTTGGGTAACATCTCCAGTTTTTAAGTCGATTAACTTGTTATTTGCAGACCAATTTACAGTTTTTCCAAGATACAGTTTTGGTAAATAAACTTTAGTTAAAATTTCATTTTTAAAACTTTGTTCAATTGAAAGTCCTGAGGTTGGATTGTTTTTATTGCCCAAGTTTTTGAGCAATAAAAAAACAACAACCAAAGAGATTGCTATAGACAAAAGTGTAGCCTCAGCTACATTGAAAAATTGACTTCTTCTCCTTTTGTCAATAATTTCAATGGTGTTGTTCATTTAGAAATTATTTTTAATTTATTAGTAGTTTAGATTTTTAGAGGTTCTTGGAAAAGGCACTACATCTCGGATGTTTTCAATACCAGTTATAAACATCACAAGTCGCTCAAAGCCAAGTCCAAAGCCTGCAGACTGAGTACCACCGTGTCTTCTTAAATCCAGGTACCATTTAAGTGGCTCAACGTCCATTTTAAGTTCTTGCATACGACTAAGTAATTTATTGTAGTCGTCTTCTCGCTGTGAACCACCAATTAACTCACCAGACTTAGCAACAAGCAAATCACAGGCAGCCACAGTTTTGTTGTCGTCATTTTGTTTCATGTAAAAGGCTTTGATTTCTTTTGGCCAATTATAGATAAAAACAGGTGATTTAAAATAAACATCAGTTAAGTATTTCTCATGTTCAGTAAATATATCTTGACCGTGCTTTGGTTCGTTTTCAAACTTAACCTTAGCTTTCTTTAAAATATCTATCGCCTCGGCGTGAGTGACTCTCGCAAAAGGTTTGTCTTTAACTTCAGTTAGCCTGTCAATTAAACCAGGTTCTACAAATTTATTAAAAAGAGTAAGCTCTGGCTGCAGTTTTAAAAACGCTTCATTTACTAAGAATTTAACCATTTCCTCGGCTAAAGCCATGTCTTTTTCAAGGTCAAAGAAAGCAATTTCAGGTTCTACCATCCAAAACTCAGCAGCGTGCTTTGGAGTATTTGACTTTTCTGCTCTAAAAGTGGGTCCAAAAGTGTAGACTCTTTGAAAGGCTTGAGCGTAGGCTTCGGCGTGTAGTTGTCCGGTTACAGTCAGGTTTGCCTTCTTTTCAAAAAAATCTTTTTTATAGTCAGTTTGACCTGGTTTTAGCGTAGAGACTACAAACATCTCACCCGCTCCCTCTCCATCATTAGAAGTTATGATTGGAGAGTTCAGATAAATGAAGCCTTTTTCTTGAAAGAAGGCGTGAATAGCATGTGCAAGCACTGAGCGAGTCCTAAAAACTGCGTTAAATAAGTTAGTGCGTGGCCTTAACTCCAAATGCTCTCGCAAAAACTCACGAGTATGTCTTTTGGGTTGAATAGGGTAATCAGGATCTGTGTTTTTAACGATCTTAACTTCACTTGCTTTAATTTCAAAACTTTGTTCGCGGTCTGGAGTCAAAATTACCACACCGGTAACTGAAATTGAAGCACCTGAGTTTAACTTAGCAACATCAACAAAATTACTCAAACCAGCCTCGTAAATTACTTGGATGTTTTCAAGTCTAAGTCCGTCGTTTAAAGCGATAAACCCAAATTCTTTTTGGTCGCGATTTGTTTTAATCCAGCCGTTTAAAGTAACTTCTTTGCCTGCGTAATCTTGGAAGTTAGTGGCTAAAATTTGTGAATCTATTACCATCGCTGCTCCTTTTTTTATTTAAGATATCAATATAGTTGTTTAAGTAAATAAAAATTACTCAAAAACTAATCTTCTTGCTCTTGGCTAGGTTTTTTGTTTTCAACAAAAGAGATTGTCAAAACTCGGTCTTTACCTTCACCGTGTGAATGGGTTTGGATTTTCTTCCAGTCGCTTAATTTTTCGTGAATTATGTGGCGCTCATATGAGTTTAAATTTTTAAGTTCTACAGATGCCTTGCTTGCCAAGACTTTTTTAGCCTCTTTGGTTGCCAGAATCTCTAAAATAGTTTTACGTTTAGCAAGGTAGCCAGAAATGTCTAAAACAACTTCTGTTTGCTCTTCACAAAACTGTTTAGTTGCAATTTTTGTCAAAACAGCAAGAGCGTGCAAAGTATTTCCACGGTTTCCGATTAAAAAAGCGTTTTCAGAAGTCTCTAAATTAAAAACAATTAGTTTGCCTTGTTCAAGAGTTCTAAACTCAATTTTAAGGTCAATATTTAGCGCTTTAAAGACGTTTTCTAAATACTCTTTGGCAATCAGTGCAGGAGATTGTTTTACAAAAACATTAAAAGTGCCAGGAGTAGTTGGAATTGCTTTAAGTTGGGTTGGGTTGCAAAGTAGTTCTTTGGCAGCAATTTGAATGGCTGCCTCTGCAGATTCTGCTTGAATGTTGTCAAGTTCTTTAATATTCATAATTATAATAACTCCTCTGTTTGGGGTTTGTTTTCTTTTTTAATTGAAATAATTTTATAAAAAGCAGTTTGGCCGATTGAAAATAAGTTACCAATTATCCAGTAAAATGCAAGTCCGCGGTCGTTAATTGACCACCAAGTCATCACGCCGGCCATAATAATTCCAAAAATCAGCATCATGCGTTGGTTGCGTTTAGGGTCTTTTTTTGGATCAATTACCACAGTTCTTGCGTCTTTTTCGCGCATTTTTGCGGTTTTATAAGAACTGATTAACTGAATTAAAACCATCGTACAAAATACTATAAAGGCAAGTAGATAGTTAGTTAAGTCTTTACCAGCGCCTAAGTTTAGGCTCATGAAAGACTTGTCCCAAACTTGGTATGCGTAGTATCCACCTTCCACAGTAACTCGGTTAATGGTGTTGTAAACTCCAATGAAAATCGGCATTTGCAAAAACGGAATTAAGAAAGATGAGAAACCTACCTTGTGTTTACGATAAATTCGCATTGTCTCCATTTGTTTTTGTTGAATAGAGGCTTTGTCTGTTCTGCCTTGATATTTACGCTCTAGTTTATTTAAATCAGGTGTCATTTTTTGCATTCTAGCAGACATTACGTTAGTGCGAGCATAAATTGGCCAGGCTAGAATACGAACGATAATTGTTGTAAAAATAATACCGACTGCGAATTTACCTGCAATTGAAGTATTGCCAAGTAACCAACCCATCCAGGCTGTAGTTAAGTAGTCAAACCAACCAAAAGTTTGTTTGTGTAAAGGATATTGGCCACCACTTACAAAAACATCGGTTGTTAGTTTAAAGTCGCTATATTTTGCTAAAAACTCAGAGTTTTCACTTAGTGCTGAATTATAGTTAATTTGGTAGCTGTAAGTAATTACTTCTTTGTCTTTGTTTTTAACTAAATATCTAGCCTGTTCAAAGTTGCTGTCTATCACTTTTTTGGCAATTAAGTCCTGAGTTTGGATTTTTTTATCATGTCCTTCTTCAAGTGCTAACAGACTTTTTGCGTATAGCGTTTTTTCAATAACTTCTGGTTCTAGTGCTTTGTCTATATTAAAACGATAAATATTGCCAAACTTTACTAAGTCAGAAAAATGCACGCGTTCACCAATTCTTCTAAAAAACGGAAAAGGTGCCAAGACTGGGTTTTTAGCGTTGCCAATATTTAGTTCATAAGTTTGAAAATACATGCTAGTTTTGCTTGCCTTAAAAAGTGCTTTGTCGTAAACCACTTTAAAAGTACGCGTAATATTTTTATCTTGTACATCGGTTAAAGTAACGTCAATTAGTCCGTTTGCATCGACTTTGTCGCCAAGAGTTAGCCTGTATCCATCTTTAAAATTACCGCGGTCGAGTTGTTGAACTGACCCATCTTCAAGTAGGCGGTATACAGAAAGAGAAGGTAGGTTTTCAGTAAGCGGAGCAAGTGCTCTGAAGTCATTTCCTTGAAGGGAAATTTCTTTGCCTGAGTTTAGTTGAACTCGCTCTGAGTAGGTACCAAATTGATGGTATAGACCAATGATTTTTTGTTTTTTATTACAAGAGGCTAAAGTAAATACTAAAACCACTGAAATAAAAAACAAAAGCAGGGTTTTGATTTTATTCATTGTTCCTCCACTTTATAGATTTTATTTAAAGAACTGGCAAGTTCTTTTTTAATTTCTATAAAAGTTAGTGTTGCTGCTACAGGTTTAACTACAACTATTGTTAAAAAACTTAATTTGCATTGTTTATAGTTTCTCAAAATATTTCTGATTTGTCTTTTAATTTTGTTGCGTTGAACAGCGTTGCCAAATTTTTTGCCGATAGAGATGCCAAACCTGGAGTGTGGCTCTTCAGTTGTTTTAAATACAATCTTGAAGTGTGGCGTGCTGAATTTTTTGCCGGTTTTAAATATTTGGTCAAACTCTGCGTATTTTTTGACTCTGTATTTTTTTTCCATAATTTATATAAAAAAACCACCCTAAAATAATATTTAGTTTAAAATATTTATCTGGTGGTTAGGTTCAAATATTTATTTAAATTATTTTTGGTGTTTAGTGTCGCTAACTGTTAAAACTAAACGTCCTTTTGCACGTCTTCTTTGTAGAACTCTACGGCCATTTGCTGTGCTCATTCTTTCCATGAAACCATGTGTGCGTGCTCTTTTAATTTTACTTGGTTGATATGTTCTTTTCATATTAGTCCTTTCAAACAATGCTCGTAAAAGTTTAACATACCTCAGCCTTTTTTGCAATTTTTTTAGTGCATAAATTAAGTTTTTTGATGTATTTTTGTTGTATTTTAGTAAACTGTTTTTTATCCACAAAAATTAGTTTAACCACAATGTGGATAACTCAAGTGTGGGAAACAAAATGTGGAGATGTGGATAAGTCCGTGAAAACCGGCTATTTAAAAGGTTGTTTTGCCTTAGTTGTCCACATTTTTATCCACGTTTGACAATCCTTGAACAAGTTATCCACAGAAAATGTGGATAACCTAAATTGTTTTTATTTACCTTGTCTTGATAAAATATTTACACAAAAGGAGAACTTATGGACAGCGACGTAAAAAAACTGTGGTCAGACATTATCAATCAGCTTAAAAACGAAATTGAGGAAGAGAGTTTTGACTCACTTTTTGGAAATAAAACCAGTATTTATAGAGTAGATAATAACATTGTCTATATTTTGGTAGACAACGATTTTGTCAAAACCAGACTATCTGTGTACCACAGTGAAAAGATTAACGAAATTGCGGCTACTTTGTTTCAAGAAACTCCTTTGTCGTTTAAATTTATTACAGAAACTGACCTTGAATACGAAAAAGAAAAAGAAAGTCCTGCGGTTTTTGAAACCGACAGTTACTTTGACAGTAAATTAAATCCAAAATACACATTTTCTAACTTTGTAGTCGGAGTTTCAAACTCTTTTGCCTATCGCTGTGCGATTTCTGTTGCCGAACAACCTGCTTCTACAGGTAACCCTTTCTACATTTCTGGGGCAGTTGGGGTTGGAAAAACTCATCTAATGCATGCAATTGGCAACGAAATGATAAAAAATAACCCAAGTTTAAAGGTTTTATACATTCCAGCAAGCACCTTTGTTGAAGAGTTTACCAGCGTTTTTTACGGAACTGATAAAACTAACCGTATGCAGCAGTTTAACAAGAAATTCAAATCCCTAGACTGTCTTTTAATTGACGATATTCAAATGATTAGCGGTGCTGAGAAGACTCAAAACGAGTTTTTTAAACTATACGAACACTTGCATAACTCAAATAAACAAATAGTTTTGGCCTCTGACCGTAAAACCAGTGAACTGCAAAACATCCACTCGCGCCTAGTTTCTCGCTTTGCGTGGGGTTTGACTGCCAGCATTGAAGTGCCAAACGACGAACACCGCGTGTCTATTTTAAAAAGAAAAGCCAGTGAAATGTTTGCACCAGAAACAGCAAGTCAAATTAATGAAGACATTTTGATGTATATCGCTAAAGTTATTAAAACTAATGTTCGTGACTTAGAAGGTGCTCTGTATTCATCTATCATGAACTGCACAATGTCAAACATTCCGATCAACCTAGAAAACGTCAAAGAAGCCATTCGTGTGCTTATCAACGCACAAACTGAGACTTTTGTGCCAAAGGCTTCAGTTGAAAAAGAAGTTAACAACATAATTTCGGTGGTTGCCAAATACTATGAACTACAACCTTTTGACATTCTTTCACTAAAGAAAAGTTACAAAGTTGTCACTGCTAGACACATTTGTATGTACTTAATTCGCCAACACTATAACTTAGTTTTTACAAAAATCGCGAAACTTTTTAACCGTAAAGACCACACAACAGTGATATCTGCTGTTGAAAAAATTCAAAAAGAAATAAACGAACAAGTTGAGTTAAAGAAGGCCATCGAAGACATTGAAAAGAAACTTGGAATTTTAAAATAAGTTACTTTTTAAAAGACGGTTTATCCGTCTTTTTTTATTGCAGTTTTAGCTAACAAATAATGTGGAGAAATCAAGTGAAATGTGAACAAAATGTGGAGAACTTGAAACACTAAATTCGGCCAAAATTTGCGTTTTTTTCGCCCTTATAATATAATATTATAGGTGATTGAGACAGTGGTTTTTCAAGTTATCCACATTTCCACTCCCCCTAACAATAATAACTAAATAATAAAAAAAGGAATTTTTATGAACTTTAAAATCAAAACAGAAACTTTAATTGAATACATAAATTTGGTTGCCAAAGCCTTGCCAAATAAAAGCCCAAGACCGCTTAGCGAAAGTATCAAATTCTCAGTTAAAAAAGACTCAATTAAAATATTTGCTAACCACAAAAACTTAGAGATTATGGTAATAGTTGATACGAACATTGAAGTTCTCACAGAAGGCAACGCAATATTAGATGGTAAAACTATTTTAAATATTATTAAGTCACCAGGTATTGCTCTGCACGAAGAAGTTCAGTTCATTCAAATTTCTGAGTATCAGGTTCTGATAATTGCTGGAACTTCTGAGTTTAGACTAAACGCTTTAAACTACGATCTTGAATACTTGATTTTTGAAGAAGATGAAAAACCTATCGTAATTTCTAGTGAAGATTTGGCAATTTCTTTAAAAGAGGTGGTTTACTGCACAGCAGACCCTGAAGCTAAACCAAGAATAGTTTGTTTAACCGGTGTGAACTTTGCGTTTAGTGAACGCAGATTAACGCTAACCGGAAGCGACAACGCCAGACTTGCCCAAAAACGTTTGGAAGTTAATTCAAAGAAAAACTTGAATTTAACTATACCTGCGGAATCTATCAAAGAATTGCTGAAAATCCTTGAACAAACAAAAGGGGATGTTGAAATTTCGGTCAATCCACTTTGTTCAAAAGTGCTGTTTGTGATTAAAAATGTCTTTTTCCAAACCGCTGTGCTTTCAGATAAATACGGTAACTTAAATAGCGCTACTCAGTTTGAAACCAAACTTTCAATTCCTTTAAAAACCGTTGAGTTCAGCAATGCCCTTAAAACAATTTCCGCGGTAACTGATAAATCAAAGTCAACTTACTTAATTAACTTCACTTTAAAGCCAAACAAGACCTGTGAGGTTGCAACTTCAGAAAACGGCAAAGGTTCATCTAGAGCTATTTTAATTCCAGCCGGCGAAATTTACAATCAACTTTCAGAAACCTTTTTAATGATCTTTTCGCTTAAACACCTACAAGAAGCAATTTCAGTTTATGAAAGTCTTGGTATTGAAGAACTCGCGCTTGAGTTTTACTCAAATGACCGTGCTGTTAGAATCACCTCACTTGAAGAACCTGAACTAATTACTCTAATTACTCCACTAAATAATTTTTAAAAAAAGGAAGTAAAAAGTTATGAAACAAATTAAAATTGAAAACATTGAAATCATCAGACGCACCCCAAAGGCAGTACTAGTTGGTTTCCCTGAAGAATCTGAATACTCTAAATACGCAGTTTGGTTTCCAAAATCTAAAGTTAACATTAAAGGCAAAACTGCTTTAATTACTTTAGTTGGAGATGAGTATCAACTCGTATTTAAAGAAACTCCACTGCTTGACCGCAAGGCTATAGCAAAAGGTTTCTTAATCGAAATTATTGAAGAAGAAAACTAAAAATTATTTATATTTCTGCGTTTATATTAAGTTTAGTTAAATAAAGGTGCGATTTCCGAGCGCCTTTATTTAATTTTTAAAAACCTTTAACAAAACAACAACGCAGATATGTTATTTATTTAAAACACAAGGAGACTAACTTATGGAAAGTAATAACAATTATGGCGCAGAAAACATTCAAGTCTTAGAAGGTCTGCAAGCAGTCCGTAAACGTCCTGGGATGTATATTGGTTCAACTGGACCAACTGGTCTACATCACTTAGTTTGGGAGATAGTTGACAACTCTATTGATGAAGCACTCGCAGGTTTTGCTGACCGCATTCATGTAGAAATTCTGCCAGGCGAGTTAATTCGGGTTTCTGACAACGGACGCGGAATTCCGGTTGATGTGCACCCTAAAACCAAAGTTTCAACCGTTGAAACTATTTTAACTGTACTGCACGCTGGTGGTAAGTTTAACAACGACTCATATAAGGTTTCCGGTGGCTTGCATGGAGTGGGGGCCGCAGTTGTCAATGCCTTGTCTTCAAGTTTAGTTGTTGAAGTTAGCCGAAACAACACACTTTACCGCCAAGAGTTTGCCTACGGCAACGCAGTTAGTGATTTAATTGACACCAAAACTCCAACTTCAGGCACAGGAACCACAATAACTTTTGAGTTTGACCGCTCAATATTTGCAGAGTGTGAAGCCTATGACTTTGAAACCCTGCGTGTGCGCATCCAACAACTTGCTTTCTTAAACAAAGGCTTAACTATTTCTATTGTTGACAAAAGACAATCAGAACCAGAAGAATACATCTACCGCTATGAAGGCGGGTTGAATGAATATGTAGCCTTTTTAAACGGACAAAAAGTCAGAATCAACAAAGAAACCATCTACATTGACACTACTACTGAAAACACCACAGTAGAGCTTGCCATGCTTTACAACGACACCTACACGCCAAATATTTTGAGTTTTGCGAACAACATCTTAACCAAAGAAGGTGGAATGCACGAAGACGGACTTAAATTAGCGCTTTCTCGTGTGATTTCAAAATACGCAACTGATAATAACTTAATTAAAAAAACTGACCAAATTTTGGGCGAAGACACGAGAGAAGGTTTGATTGCGGTTTTATCGGTTAAGCTACCTGAACCTCAGTTTGAAGGCCAAACCAAGACTAAACTTGGAAACCCTTATGTCAGACCACTGGTTAGTCGTTTGGTTGGCGAAGGACTTGAGAAGTTTTTACTAGAAAACCCACAAACCGCAAAGGCAATCGTTGAAAAATGTTTAATGGCTTCTAAAGCCAGACTAGCGGCTCGCCGTGCAAAAGAAGCAACTCGCCGCAAAAGTCCACTTGATAATCTAGGGTTTGCCTCAAAACTAGCAGACTGCCGAAACAAATCACCTGAAAACACAGAATTGTACATTGTGGAAGGAGACTCGGCAGGAGGTTCTGCAAAACAAGGCAGAAACTCTGAATTTCAGGCTATTTTGCCACTACGCGGAAAGGTTTTAAACGTAGAAAAAGAACGACTTGATAAAGTTCTTGCAAACAACGAGTTAAAGTCTTTGTTTTTAGCGATAGGCTGTGGTGTGTCTGGTGATTTTAACGCAGACAACGCTAGATACCACAAAATCATTATTATGACTGATGCCGATGTGGACGGCGCGCACATTAGAACCCTGCTTTTAACTTTCTTTTTCAGACACATGCCAGAACTGATTAACAGAGGATATGTTTATATTGCTCAGCCTCCACTTTTTAAAGTTCAACAAGGCAAAAAAATTAACTATATCTACAAAGAAAATGAACTTGAGCCACTACTTGCTCAACTTGAGGGTAAATACACTATACAGCGCTACAAAGGTTTGGGTGAAATGAACCCAGAGCAACTTTGGGAAACTACAATGAATCCAAAAAACAGAACCTTGCTTAAAGTTGGCATTAATGACGCAGCCTTGGCAGATCAAACTTTTGATATGCTAATGGGTGACAACGTTGAGCCTAGACGCGAGTTTATCCAAGAAAACGCTAAGTTTGTGAAAAACTTAGATATTTAAAGGAGCACACCATGCTTAATTTTTTAGACGAAGAAAAATTAGATACAGAACTTGACGAAGAGAATTCAGAAGAACTTAGTCAAGACGAAGAGCAAGCGGAAGACTTTGAGACTAACCTTGCTGATTTTAAAGACGCCAAAGAAGAGCCAGTTGAAATAGTAAGCGAAATCAAAGACTCGTTTCTAGACTATGCGATGTCGGTTATAGTTGACCGTGCACTGCCAGACGTCAGAGATGGATTAAAACCGGTTCAAAGAAGAATTCTTTATGCTATGAACGAACTAAACATCCTGCCAGGTTCTGCTCACAAAAAATCCGCTCGTATCGTCGGCGAAGTAATTGGTAAGTACCACCCTCATGGAGACTCATCTGTATATGAGGCGATGGTTAGAATGGCCCAAGACTTTTCGTATCTGTATCCCTTAGTTGATGGACACGGTAACTTTGGTTCGGTTGACGGAGATGGGGCTGCTGCTATGCGATACACCGAAGCCAGAATGTCTAAGGTTGCACTTGACTTAGTAAGAGACCTTGAAAAAGAAACAGTTGACTTTGGAGATAACTACGACGGTAGCGAAAAAGAGCCAAAAGTCCTGCCTGCTCGTTTTCCAAATTTACTTGTAAACGGAGTTAAAGGAATTGCTGTTGGCATGGCAACATCCATTCCACCGCACAACATGCAAGAGATACTAGCGGGAACCATAGCGCTGATTGACAATCCAGATCTTCCGCTTACTGAATTGATGAATATTATTAAAGGACCAGACTTTCCAACAGGTGGCGAGATTCTTGATTTAAATGGCTTGCATCGCGGTTATCTAACTGGACAAGGTCGTGTGGTTATTCGTTCAATTGTTGATATTAACACCACTAAAAGTGGAAAATCGCAAATCATTATTAAAGAAATTCCTTATTTGGTAAACCGCAAGTTACTCATTGAAAAAATCTCTGAACTAGTTAAAGAAAAAGTAGTAGACGGAATTGTAGGGATGGCAGATGAGTCTAACCGCAAAGGTACTCGTATAGTTTTAGACTTAAGAAGAGACGTAATTCCGGAAGTAGTTTTAAATAACTTATATAAATACAGTCAACTACAGTCTAGTTTCGCGATTAACATGATAGCCCTGGTTAACGGAGTTCCTAAACAACTTGGCCTAATTCCTATTATTCGCAACTTTATTGAGTTTCAAATTGAGCTGCTGATTCGCAAAACCAAGTTTGAATTAAAGAAAGCAGAGGCTAGAATTCACATTATAAAAGGGCTTATTAAAGCGCTTTCAGCAATAGACCTTTGCGTTAAACTAATCAAAAAATCTAAAACTCCAGAAATCGCTAAAAGCAAATTGATGGAAAATCTAGAAATTGATGAAATTCAAGCGAAAGCAATTTTGGCTTTAACTCTACAAAGACTAACTGGTCTTGAAATTGAAAAAATTCACGAAGAACACCAAGAACTACTTGCTAAAATTGAGTATTACAACCTAATTTTAAGCAGCTCAGATAAACAAAAAGAAATCATTAAAGGTGAACTTTCTGAACTAATGAGTAAATACAACAAGCCACGCAAGTCTATTTTGAACTTTTCAACTTCGCTAGACATTGAAAATGAAGACTTAATCCCGCGCCGAGACGTAATTATTACAGTTACGGAAAACGGCTATGTTAAGCGAATAGACGCAGATCAGTATAGAGTACAATCAAGAGGCGGAGTTGGCGCAAGTGGAATTAAGGTCAACGAAGATGATAAAGTCCAAGTGATTTTGAAAACCAACTCACACGATCAAATTTTAATCTTTACTAATTTTGGACGCGTATATCAACTGAAAGCCTTTAAAATTCCTGAAGCCTCAAAACAAGGAAAAGGTTTGCCTTTGGTTAACTTAATTGATTTTCAAGAAAACGAACATTTTCAATGCATCACTAATTTAGCCCCAGATCTTGAAAACGGTTATTTATTTTTCTTAACAAAAGGTGGGAAAATTAAAAAGACTCCGGACAGTGAGTTTAGCCGAGTTAACGCAAACGGAAAAAAAGCCATTCAGTTAGTTGAAGACGATGAACTACTTCAAGCCGTGCACTTTGAAGGCAATCCTTTTATTATGATTGCGACCAAACAAGGACAGGCCTTGAAATTTAAGTCAGATACTCTTCGCCCGCTTGGCCGAGCATCTCAAGGTGTGCGTTCAATTACTTTAGCACAAGATGATGAAATCATTGGCTGCTCTATTGTTAAAGACGATGAAACTGATGTTTTAGTAATTTCTGAACTCGGTCTTGGCAAACGAACTCAGGCAAAAGAATACCGCACAACTTCACGTGTTGGAAAAGGTGTTAAGACTATGAAAATCACTGAAAAAACCGGAAGCCTAGTGGCGTTGATTGTTGCAACTGACCAGCAAGACTTAATTGCATCTACTAACTTGGGCGTGGTAATTAGAACTCCTATTGCCGAGATTTCCAGAACCTCTAGAAACACACAAGGCGTTAAAATTATCAAACCAGCAGAAGGTTCAAAGGTACAAACTATTACTTTAGACGAATCTTTTAGTGAGACCGATAAAATGCCTCAAAGTGAGACAGAAAGTGAGCAAGAATAGATGTTTGATTTAAATTATTTACAGAAAAACTTTAAAAAGGTTCAAACTAAGTTAGCGCTAAGGCCAAACTTTAACAAAGAAGAGTTTGCCAAACTACCTAAACTAATTTCAAACAAACGAAAAGTTCAGGGAGAGATTGACAACCTAAGAGCCAAGAAAAATACACTAACTGCACAAATCCCTGAACTTAAAAAACAAGGCAAAGACATTTCTTTGGTGCTGACAGAAAGTAAAGAGTGCGGCGAAAAAATCGCTTCGCTTACTCAAGACTTTGAGGTTGTTTCTAAAGAACTTGAAGATTTAATTTTAGACTTACCAAATATTCCCGACAGCGAAGTTACTTTTGGCAAAGACGAAAACGAAAACACTGTAATTAAAACTTACTTAGCACCTACAAAGTTTGACTTTACTCCCAAAGACCATGTTACTTTAAACGACCGATTAGGTTTGTTTGACTTTGAACGAGCAGGTAAAGTTGCAGGCGCTAGATTTGTCTACGACATTGGACTTGGTGCAAGACTTGAGCGAGCGCTAATTTCGTTTATGTTAGACCTGCATTCTAAACGCGGCTACATTGAGTGTATTCCACCTTATTTGGTGTCAAAAGACTCAATGTATGCAACTGGTAAGTTTCCTAAGTTTATGTCAGAGGCTTACCACCTTGAAGACACCGAACTTTATTTAAACCCAACCGCAGAAATTCCAATGATTGACATGTATAGAAACGAAATTCTGGATTTTGGTCTTTTGCCGCTTAAGTACTGCGCTTACTCAACTGCCTTTAGACCAGAAGCAGGGGCTGCCGGTAAAGACACCAAGGGTCTAATTCGCCAGCATCAATTTCACAAAGTTGAACTAATTGCTTTCACTAAACCAGAAGAAAGCAAAAAAGAACTGAAAAAAATGTTAAAAGAAGCAGAATTAGTCCTACAAAAACTAGAGTTGCCTTACCGAGTTGTTAGATTGTGCTCAGGAGATTTAGGACATTCTATGTCTTTAACTTACGACATTGAAGTTTGGCTACCTGGTCAAAACAAATACAGAGAAATCTCTTCAGTTTCAACTGCCAATGACTATCAAGCAAGACGTGCAAATATTCGCTTTAAACGCACAAAAGACGCAAAGACGGAGTTCGTGCATACTCTAAACGGCTCTGGTGTCGCTGTTGGTAGATGTGCGATTGCTATAATTGAAAACTATCAACAAGCAGATGGCACAATTTTAATCCCTAAAGTGTTGCAAAAATATATGGGAGTTAAAGAAATTAAACCAATAAAATAAAAAAGAAAGTCTATTTCAGACTTTCTTTTAATAAATGTTCAGTTTCTTTAATATCAATAGGTTCAATTTCAAAGCGTTGCGTTTTAAACTCAAGCCCAGTATATCTAGGAATTACATGAATGTGAAAATGCATCACTTGTTGGTTTGCCAATTTGCCTGCGTTTGTGTAGATATTAACACCTTTAGCACCTAAAGCGGTTTGCATAGTTTGCGCGATTTTTTGACTAACTTTAGTTAAGTGCATCAAGGTATCCAAATCTACATCTAAAAAGTTACAAGCGTATTTCTTTGGTATTACTAGAGTGTGCCCCTTGCTTAGTGGATTGATGTCTAGAAAAGCCAAGCACAATTCATCTTCATAAACTATACTTGCGGGAATTTCTCTATTGATTATTTTACTAAAAATTGTTTCCATTATTACCTCATTTTTTAAAAATTATACTAAATTCAGAAAGGAGTTGCAATGAAAGACAGAGTTATTGTAGACCCGATTTATGGCTATGTTATTTTAAAAGAAGATATTATTAAGCGCTTAGTTGACACTAAGTTTTTCCAAAGGTTGCGACGTATTTATCAAATGGGTAACTCCTTTTTTGTATTTCCTTCCGCTGTACACACTAGATTTTCACATTGTCTTGGGGTATATGAACTTGCAAGACAGATATGCGAAAAACTGCCAATTTCTAAAAGAGAACAACTAATTTTAATGGTCTCCGCTTTACTACATGACATCGGACACGGTCCTTTTTCACATTTATATGATAGCCTGGTTAACGGAGTTCACGAAGTAAGAGGTGCCTACATTATCGCAAACGATCCAGAGATTAGCAGGATCTTAAATGAAGTTGACAAAGAGTTTGCCCATAATGTTTGCTCAGTCTTAACAAAAGACAAAAAATTTCCTTTACTTGAATCTATACTTTCTAGTCAACTAGACATTGACAGACTTGACTACTTAAAAAGAGATGCGTATTTTGCTGCAGTTAAAACTGGCGACATTGACTCAACTAAACTAATTAACAGTCTTACTGTTCATGACGGTAAGTTATGCTTTAAAGAAAGCGCAGTATACGCAATTGAAAACTATTTAATTTCTCGTTATCACATGTATATGCAGGTGTATCTACACCCTAGTGTAATTGGGAGAGATTTTAATTTAATGGAGATTTTTAAAGACCTTGATAGTATTCAAGATCCACTACTTAAAAAAGTTTTAAAATCGCCTAACAACCCAGATTTAGAATTCTTTTTAAATCTAGATGACGCTTATTTTTTAACCTATTTTAAACAACTTAACAAAAGCAATTCACCAGCAGGTAAGTTAGCGCACGAGTTTATATATCGCCAAAACTGGCAACCAAAAGAATTCACTGGCGAAAAACCAATTGGCGTAATTTGGGAACTTAAAAAGCAAATTTATGATTTTCAAAAAGAACCAATTTTGCTTTTAACTCAAGATAAGCAAATAGTTAAATTACAAGACTACTCTGATTTTGTTGCAAACCTAGCAAAGCGTGCTAAGGTTGTAAAACAGTATACTTGGGGCAAATAATGCAAGTATTTGTAGTAGAAGGGAAAAACGATATTAAAGTTGTCAAAAGTGTCTTTCCTGAAAGTATCTGTATTAAAACCAATGGTTTGGGCATTAACAAGACAACCATTGACCAACTCAAAAGCCTTGAAAAAGACAACGAAATAATTGTAATTACAGACCCAGACAGTGCTGGCACTAAGATTAGAAACATCGTTTTATCAGAAATTCCTTCGGCAAGTTTTTTAGATTTACCTAAAGACAAATGTATTAAAAAACATAAAGTCGGACTTGAAAACCTATCTAAAGAAGATTTTTTAAAAATACTTGAAACTGGTAAATTGCTTAACAAGGCTGTTTTAAAGAAAAATAATTTTTCTTTATCGGATTTAGTTGAACTAAAGTTAACTGGTCCTGAAAGCAGAGGAAATAAAAATAAACTACACTCCCTGCTTGGTATTTATCACTTCAACACAAAGCAACTTCTTAATTTCCTAAATAACACAAATTACTCAAAACAACAGTTAAAAGAGGTTTTAAATGCATAACTTCAAGAAACATTTTGGACAAAACTTCTTAAATGATTTAAACATTTTAAACAAAATAGGCGTTGAAGTTAGACCTGACTTAAATGTTTTAGAAGTTGGACCAGGAGAAGGCGCGCTTACCAAAATTCTGTTAAAAAAATCAAAATCAGTCTTTTCTGTAGAAATTGACAAAGAACTGACCGAGAAACTAACAGACCTTAAAAACCAGCATGAAAACTTTAATTTCACTATTGCTGATTTTCTTGAATATAGCCTTATTGGGCAAAATTACGATATTGTAGTTGGCAATATTCCCTACTATATATCTACAGACATTATCTTTAAAATCATCAACAGTCAGGTTTCTGAGTTTATCTTAATGGTTCAAAAAGAATACGCAGATAGACTAGTTGCCAGAGTTGGTTCTTCTGAATACTCAAAGTTAAGCGTTTCAGTTCAAAGTTTCTTTGAAGTTAAAAGAGCGTTCACAGTCTATAAAAACTGCTTCTATCCAGTTCCAAAAGTAGATAGCGCAGTTGTTTGTTTTCAAGCAAAACCTGCACTTGTTTCAGAAATTCAAAAACAGAAATACTTTGAGTTCTTAAAAACTTGTTTCTTTTCTAAACGAAAAACTTTGTTTAATAATTTACTTAAAACTAAAATTGAAAGACAAGATATTTTAAATGTTTTTAAGGACCTTAAAATCAACCAAAACATCAGAGCAGAAAAATTGACAGCAATTGAGTTTCAAAACTTGTTCTTAAGGTTAATCAAAATTAAGGAGGAAAAATGAAGTCAAAGGCTTATGCCAAAATCAATCTAGATTTAAGAGTTGGTGAAGTAATAGAAAACGGTTTGCATGAAATCGTTTCTATTGTTGCACCAATTTCCTTGCATGACAAAATTTGGGTTAAATTAACAAACAAACCTGTAAACCAAATAATTTCTAAAACTCCTTGGTTTAAGGTAGATATACTAGGTCAATTTTTAACTGATTTTCAAACCGAGTTTCAACTAACTAAAAAAGTATCACTCTCAATTCAAAAAAATATTCCATTGGGCGCCGGACTAGGTGGTCTTAGCACTGTCCTTGCAACTCTTTTAAATTGTCTGTCTTCTTTATATAAGTTAGATTTAACACTAATGCAAAAAGCTGACTTTATTGAAAAATACGGCCAAGACTGCGTTTACTTTTTAAAACCACTGCCCGGCGTGATGCTAAAAACGGGTTCAACAGTTGAGTATATTGGTAAATGTCCTTTTAAGTATGTACATTTAAAAAACTTTAGCGAGCCTTTTGAAACCGCGCGTATGTATCAAAAAGTAAAGCCTTCTGAAATTGACACTGAGAAAGTAAAAGAACTAATTAAATTATTTAATGAAGGTAAAACACACGAGTTTTGGGCGAGTGTCCAAAATGACTTTGATGAGGTATATAAACTAACTAACCCAGAAGAACATGCTGTATATCTTGCGCTTAAAAAAGCGTGCTATAAACTACAAACTACTGGTTCTGGTTCTTCTGTTTATACACTTGACGGAAATTTTGAAGATAAACAAATTAAATATCCTGCAATTTCTTATTTTAAGAGATACGAATTTTTAAACTACCAAAATATCCAATTCAGTAAACAACCCACTTTTAAAAAAATTCTTTATTTTTTACAAAAACTTATCTTTGTTTGAAATTCACCCCATTTCCTGCGCATAGGAAATGGGGTATTTTTTATATGGTGTAAACAAAGAATAAACCACAAAAGTCATACAATTCACCTCACTGTTTTTCTCAAGTTACCCATTTAATACGAAAGACTAATCACTAAAACCACAAATATTTTATTTAGCATTGAAAAATATATTTTAAGTAAAAAAAGCAATTGAAAATTTTACTTAAAAGCGATATACTTAGGCTAAGTAAAATAAACTTTACTCAAAAGGTGAAATTATGAAATTAGAAACCGACAGAGCAGGAATTTTAAAAAAGATGCAAAGTGGCTACGAATGTTTTATTCCACACGATTTAAAACATTTGAAATTAAACATAGACGCCGAACTTCAAAGTTTAATCAATAAAGCTAACTTTCTTTTAGGAAGATTAGATGGAGTAGCCACAACTCTACCAGATATTGATTTATTTGTCTCCATGCACGTACAAAAAGAAGCTGTTATTAGTTCACAAATAGAAGGTACGCAAGCATCGCTAATTGATGTTTTACAAAAAGACAGAAAAAACGAAAAAATCAAAGATACCGCTGAAATTGTTAATTATGTAAAAGCAACTAACTTTGCTTTTAATAGATTAAAAGAACTGCCGCTATGCATGCGATTAATTAAAGAAACTCATTCTATTTTATTGTCAGATGTTCGGGGTAGCGAAAAATTACCAGGTGAGTTAAGGCGAACTCAAAACTGGATTGGCTACCCTGGATGCACATTAAGCACAGCGAGTTTTGTACCACCTGCTCCCACTGAAATGGAAAACGCTTTAAGCGATTTAGAGAAGTATATTCACGAAGATAGCTCAATTTCTAATTTAGTCAAAATTGGATTGATTCATTACCAATTTGAAACAATACATCCATTTTTAGATGGAAACGGTAGAATAGGAAGACTACTAATAATACTATTCTTAAAAGAACATGGTTTGATTGAATATCCTGTTCTTTATTTAAGTTATTTTTTTAAAAAAAACAGAACTAAGTACTACGAACTTTTAAACAACGCTCGCGTAAAGGGTGAGTTTGAAGAATGGATTGAGTTTTTCATAAAAGGAATTTGCGAAGTATCTGCAGACGCAATTGCATCTATTCAAAAAATTACAAGACTTAAAAAAACTGGCATAGAAAAAATCAGAAAAGCGACAAAAGGAAATGTCTCAAATTTACTTTCAGCATACGATTTTTTGTTAAAGCATCCTATTTTAGAAGTCAAAGATATCTGTAATTTTTTAAATTTAAGTAAACCAACCGTCAATAATTTACTTGAAATTTTAATGGAGCTGGGAATACTTGAACTTCTTGAGGATAAAAAACGATATAAGCAGTATGCCTATAAAGAGTATATCGATATTCTTTCTGAGGGAACTGCATTAGAGTAAGAACTAAAAACCACTTAAGCAAAGCAAAAAAACACCCCATTTCCAATTATCTAGGAAACGAGGTGTTTTATTTTTAACCTAAGTTAATTAACGGTTGTAGAACTCAACGATAAGTTGTTCGTTAATTTCTTGCAATACTTCTTTTCTTTCAGGGAAACGCACAAAAGTCGCAACTTTTTTGTTTTCATCTAGTTCAATAAATTCAAAACTTCTGAATTTAGCCTCTAGACTTTCTTTAACAACTAGTAAATCTTTTGAACGTTCTTTTAAAGAAATAACTTGGCCTGGTTTTAGGCGCATTGACGGGATATCTGCTTTTTTGCCATCAACTAAAATGTGACCGTGGTTAACAAGTTGTCTGGCTTGTTGACGAGTTCTGGCAAGACCTGCGCGGTAAACTAAGTTATCTAGTCTAGATTCAAGTAATTTGATGAAGTTTTCACCTAAGTTACCTGCAAGTTTTTTAGCCTCGTGGAAAGTTTTGACAAATTGTTTTTCAGATACACCGTATGTAAATCTAACTTTTTGTTTTTCATTTAACTGAGAACCATAGTCAGATACTTTAGCGCGTCTTTTACCGTGTTGACCTGGAGCATATGCTCTTTTTTTCAGTTCTTTGGCAGTTTCTGAAACTGAATAGCCTAAACGACGAGATTTTTTCCAAGTTGATCCTAAGAAACGAGACATATATTTTTACCTCCTTATAGAATAAGTCAGCAAAACGCTTTTATTTAACCTTATAATCTTTAAATTGCCTCATTTGTAAAGCAATAAACAAACTACTACATTCTAAGTTAAAGATATTTAAAGCAAATAAGCGCGTGCTTTAACAGTTAGTTAGTATACAACAGTTTAGCCGTTTTGGCAAATATCGTAAACTTCTTAATTTATTTTGGCTCTTTAACTTTTTAATAAATAAAATATTTATGGTGTGTCTGATTAGCACATGCCCCCTAAAAAGTTTATAGAACCCATTTATTTTAAGTTATCAGGAAAAACTACGTGGTCTAATTTATACTATAGAGTTTCCATTTTTAAAAAGTCTTTTAGTCTGATGTGTCTGGTTGTAGAAGTTGAAAAATCTAGTGTGTCGTTTGTAATTAAAATTTTTTGCAAAGTGTTATCAATACTATTGAAAACACCCATTTCTCTTTCATAAGCCTTTTTGTCTACAACTGAATATGCAACTTGGATTAAATATTTTTTGTTATGGCCGGTTGCTATGAAGTCGATTTCTTTATTGCCAGCTTTATATACTTTCAACTCATAGCCCATATAGAGCAATTCATTGTAGACAATATTTTCTAAATTATGGTCTAAATCAAAACGGTTGTCATCAACTCTTAGAGAATTAAAACAAACATCCGAATTATAAAGCTTATTGTAGTACTTCAAACTTTGCTTAGTTTTGGTTGAGTGTTGTGGAATTTCGTCAATAATATATGCGTTTTTTAAGTATTCCATAAATTTAATAACTGTATTTGTTGAAAGTTCAGGAAAATCAGGCTGCATAATTTTGTGTACTGACCTCGCTGAAAAAATTCTTGAGTTGTTACTCAAAATAAAGTTAACTATTTTTTTAAAAATAACTGTTTTTCTGATTTTATATCTTTTAATTAAGTCGTTAATAACTATAGTATTTTCCAATTCAGAAAGGTAGTTTCTTAAACTTAATTCGCTTTGGTATTGAAAGCGTGCGGGGAACCCACCCCAAATTAAATAATTGTCAATATCTAGTTTGAAGTTTTGAGTTTCTGCTAATTTTGCAATTTCTTTAAAAACAAACGGTCTAATTCTAAATGAAACAAACCTACCACTTAAAAGTGTAATAAACTCGCTAGATAGAAGGTTTGAGTTAGAACCTGTCACAAAAACTGAGCAGTTTTCTAATCTTAAGTCTTTAACTGCCACTTGCCAATTTTCAATTTCTTGAATTTCATCAAAAAAACAATAACATTTACCGGGTTTTTTAGTGTGCATAACATAATCAACAAGTTCATGGGCTGTACTTGCTTTGGTAAAATCGGTTGTTTTTTCAAAGTTTAGAAAAATTATGTTATCTGTTTTTTTACCAATTTCTTCGGCGATACTATTGAGAATTACTGATTTTCCGCATCTTCTTATGCCAGTTATTACCTTTATTAAATCACTTTCATAAAACTCACGTATTAAGTTTAAGTATTTATCTCTTATAACCATTTAAAACCTCTTTTTAGTCCAAATGTATCTTAGCATTAAAGAGGCTTTAAAGCAAATATTGTATAATATTACTGAACACTTTTTATATTTTATGTATTTTTGCATAATACTATTGAACAATTTCTTTTTCAATAAACCCGATAAACCGCGGTGTACCCTGTTTCTGGGGCGTAAAAATGAAACTAACACCGAAAGAATATTTATTTAACGGTAGCGAATTGTTTCACTATAATCAAGTTAACACTGAATATTTTTAAAAAAATTAAAAATATTCAGTGTTAACTGTTATTTAACTAATAAAATCAAACTAAAGTTTTAATATTTTATAGCACAAACACAAATGTCAGTTTTTCTGGCATTTTTCTATAAATTTGCATAATTTTGGATATGTCAACTTAGAGTGTAATGTTAGAGCAAGTCAAAGAATAAGAAAGCGATAAATTTTCAAAGGTGTTAAAAAATTCTAAATTTTTGAGCAAAATGTTTATAAAAAACAAAATGCTATAGAAATGTAAATTCATTTAAGGTCCAAAAGCGTATATGAGCAAAAACGCTGTGTGCTCCCCCTAAAAAAGTTAAAGAGCCTTTTTTATCAACTATTAGGCAATTCGGCGCTATTTTATTAGGCAATTCGGCGCTATTCTATTAGGCAGTTTGGCTCACTTCTACTTGGCAAAATGACTATGCTTGAGTTGTCTAAAAGCAGTTGAGCAAGAATGTTGTATTTACTGTATTTAGTTAGTACACCTTAATTTTAGGTAAGTACTTTTCTTTTTTCTGAAAATGCTGTGCTATCAGTCTTTAAGACAACCAAGCGGACACACTATTACACCGTCTTGGCGGGTGTAGGCTAAATTAGTTGTAGTGATTACCATTAAGAAACTAGGTTGTTTATTGTCAGGAAGTAGTGATTTTAATTTAAGTAAACTTTTAGCCGCATCGTCAATTCCCACGGCACTGCCAAGTTTAACTTCAACAAGACCAAACTTACCGTTGCCAAGGCGCACAACTGCATCGCATTCAAGACCACTTTTATCGCGGTAGTGATATATTGTCCCGTCTAGGTTATCTACATATACCTTTAAATCACGAACTACTAAATCTTCAAACATCAATCCGTAGGTATTAAGGTCGTTTATCAAATCATTCGGACCGATATTCAAGGCTTTAGCAGCAATTGAGGGACAAATAAAATGTCTTGTTGGCGATGTTCTAATCGCTGTTTTACTTCTGATGTTTGGATTCCAAGCAGTGATATCTTCAATTATGAAGTTTTCTCTAAAAATCTCTAAGTAATCAACAACTGTATTGTCAGAAATTGTAGTTTCTCCATCTGATTTTACGTCATCAATAAGGGTTTGTATTGAACACTCGCTAGAAATATTTCTGGCGTAAGCAATTAAAGTTTTAATTAGTTTTTCCTTATTTCTAACTATGTCTGTACCTTTTAATAAATCATGTTCAATAACTTGAGTAAAGTAGTTTCCAGCGATTTTTAGTGCTTTTTCTTTTGGTAGTCCAACTGTCATTGGCCAACCACCGCGACAAATTAAAAAACTATATTCCAATAAACCTAATTTTGATTCTTCACCCATAGGTTGAAAACCGTTAAACAATTCAGTTAAACTAACAGAACCAGTACTGTCTTTTGATTCAAATAGAGACATCGGACGCATATATACAGTAGTAATTCTGCCAACCCCAGAATGCATGATTTGTGATTTTATTGATTTTGACAAAGGTGATGAAGAACCTGTTAATATAAACTGACCAAACTTTCTTCTTTGGTCTACTTGAAATCTAACTGCATCCCAAATGAATGGAATTTCTTGCCATTCATCTATTAGTAAAGGCGGTTCTTTTGCTAAGAAAATTTTTGCAGAAGTTTTGGCAAGTTCTATATTTTGTTCTTTTTTGTCTGTATCTTGCATAAAAATCGCACTTTTTGCAAATCTTAAGGCGGTTGTAGATTTTCCGCACCATTTCGGTCCTTTAATTAAGACAGCACCACAAGTATCAAGGGTATCTTTTAGTTTATCTTCTATGATTCGGTTTAGGTATTCAGACATATTTACTCCTTACCTACATTGTATAGTTAATTGCTTTTATAATCAACTACTTGGCAATTTGGCAATCTTCTACTTGGCAATTTGGCACTCTTCTACTTGGCAATTTGGCTATATTTCACTTTATAATTTGGCGCCCGACTTTTACACTTGAAGAATTTTATCTAATCAAAAAAGTGTTGTGTTAAAACATTAAAAATTAAATCTTTTCTGAATTAAGTGCCTAACAAGGCACTTTTTTATTTGAAAAAAACAAAAATCTTTTACACTTTTTTGCCCGATATCTTATTATTTTGTTGTTGTGATGTGTTATGTTATAATATTTAAGAGGGTTTTATGATAAGAAAACAACAAATAATTAAAAAAACTGGAGAAGTTAGAACATACGTGAGTGTCCTTGAAGGATACAGACCAGGTGATGGAACTGGCGTAAAACAAAGAACAGTTAGAAATTTTGGCTGTCTTGAAGACCAGCCAGATCAAGAAAAATTCTTAAAAGAAGTTGAGGAATTTCAAACTGCCTACTTTAAAAGTAAAGAAAAACTAAATATTGTTTTAGACCAAATTGGTGAAAAAGGCACGCAAGTTTATTACAACTACGGACATTTATATTTAGACGCAGTTTATAAATTTTTAGAGTTAGATAAGTTTTTCAAACAAATCAAAACTAAAGCAACTTATGATGTTGAAAAAATATTTAAATTTCTGTTGTTTAACAGAATTTTAAATCCAGACTCAAAAAGAGCAACCTTTCAACTTAGTGAAAACTTTTACGGTTTTAATTGCGATTTTGAGTTACATCAAATCTATCGTTCGCTTGATTTGATTTACGAAAATATGGAGCAAATGCAAGTACACATCAACGAAGTTATCAAACAAAAAATTGGTAGAGAAACTTCGTTTGCATATTATGATGTTACTAACTATTTTTCTGAAATTGATTTTCCCAAATCAGACGAAGACTTAAGACAAAGGGGTGTTTCAAAAGAGCATAGAGTTGACCCAATTGTTCAATTAGGTTTGTTCATGGACAACAACAATTTACCTATTTCTATGACTTTATTTAAAGGCAACACTTCAGATTCACTGACACTACAACCTTCCATGCAGAAAATTAAAGACAACTATGGACTAAATCGTCTTATAGTTGTTGCAGATAAAGGGATGAATTCCACAAGAAATCTCGTTACAATCGCAAAAAACAATGACGGTTATGTAGTTTCACAAATTTTAAAAGGGCTCAGAGATAAGAGATATATTGATAGGTTGAGTGAAGAAAGCGAGTTTATTTACAATCAAAATAGGACCTATAAATACAGATTATTTGAAGAAGATTATCCTTTGAAAACTGAAGATGGGAATACTATTGAGCATAAGAGAAAGGTATTGATTTATTGGAAAAAATCAATAGCTGACCGTGAGGCAAAAAAACGGGAAATTAAGATTAAAAATGCAGAAAAGGCTATTTTAAATGGAACTTATGAAATGACACACGCTGCTCAAAAATACATCACAATTAACCACATAATTAAAGAAACTGGAGAGGTTACAACTGGAATTGAACACTATATTGATCAAAAGAAAATCCAAGCAGAACAAAAATATGATGGTTATTTTTGCATAGTAACTTCTGAAAGAAATTACTCGCAAAGAGAAATCCATGATGTTTATTCCGGACTTGGAAAAATTGAAGAATCGTTTAGACTTACAAAAACTTCGCTTGAAGCAAGACCAATGTATGTCTCTACAAATAACCATATTCAGGCACATTTTCAGATTTGTTTTGTTGCACTTTTGATGTTGAGACTGCTTGAATTAAAGTTGAAAACAGAACAAAACATCTCTGTTGAAAGAGTAGTTAAAGCACTAAATTCGTTTAATGTTGAATTGCTTCGTGGCGGAATTCTTCATTTTATTACTCCAAAAGGCAGTCTAGAATATGAAGACACAGGAATGAAATTAACAGAAAATACCGAAAATATTGAAGATATGAAAATAATTGAAAAAATATTTAATCAAGAAAATAAATTTATTAACATCAAACAGGAAGACTTTAAGAAATTAATTAAAGAAATATCTTTTAACATAACAAAATAAAAAGCATAAAAAAAGCCAGCAAAGCCCTTATTGAGCCGTTGCTGGCTTTATTTCTTTAAACAAGTGTAAAAGTCGGGTTAAAGAACTTTATTTTTATGATTCTAAACTTTTTTAAGTAAAAAAAGTTTTTCATATAAATATATTGTTGAGGTAACATTTATGAAAAAACTTTATTTACTAGTTTCATTCATTTTAGTAAGCACACTATTTTTAAGTGTTTTATATCCAAACAAAGCAAGCGCAAAAACCAATCTATATCCATATGTTCGTTTTTATATGTTAGATAAAACAACGAAATTGCTCGACTTTTATACTAAAGAACCAAAGAAGCAATTGTCAGATGAAGATAAAAAAGAAAGAGATAGACTTGAAATCGCAAAACAAAAAACTTCATTTAGACATATCAACAAAACATACATTGAATATCTTAATTATGCAAAAAAGGTTTCTTTTGTTTTACAAGTTGTATCTGAGTTTTCAAATCAAGGTTCAACTGGCACAGTACAAGAAATTACTACTGAGAGAATTGTTGAAGAAAACGAAAAGTATACTCAAACTGGTTCTTTTAAAATGAGTATGAGCGGTACTATTAGTACACCGACTAAATCACCGCTTAACGCAAAAGGGGAGGCAGGTGTTGAAAGTAAACTTGAAAATAAACTAGAAAAAAGTAAATATGAAAAAAATAAAGAGACCAGAACTATTAAAATAGAACCAGGTTGTAAACTGGTAGTCAGAAAAATGGGCTATGGTTATCTTTTTAATGGATATGCAACTCGCAGTGTTTTTTGGATATACGAAGATTGGGGCGAGTTTCAATATGTTGAACACACTGGTATCTACATTTCTTATAGAATAGAAAGAGACTACTAGATGGCAAAGAAAACAAAATTAAAAAACCTAGTTTTCTTGGTACCAATTTTGGCAATTTTAATTGTTTGTATAGTGTTAATTGTGGTGTATTTAGTTCCTAAAAACTTTACCGTAAAAACAATTAAACAAACATGTGTTTTTACAGAGTATAAAAACAGACAAAACTTTTATCTTTATTCAAACCGAAAAAGTCCTTGGTTTTTAAGTCCAGACAAAATTAATTCTATTTATCTCAAAGACAAAAATATAAGTGCCTTAATTCAAGCCAAACACCTTGAAACCAGATACAGAGGACCTGAAGAGATTCAAGAAAACAGTAAGAACACTAAATATTTTCAAAACATTTTAACAGTTTCAATAGTAGATGAGTTTAAAAAGAATATTACTTTTGATTCAAGTCTTTTAGTGCTCAATTTGAAAAATAGTAAAACTTTATCTTTAGAAATTGGGTTAGTTCAAGTAATTCAGTCCAGTTTAATTGCAAAACCCTTTGCTTTAGAGTACTCGGTTAACGTAACTTATGACAGTAGAAATTATCAAGATCGCCCAGATTACCAGTTAAAAATTTATGAGTTTTCTTTTTCAATTTTAAAAGAATATGTCGATAAAGTAAAAGACATTAAAATGCTTTTAGACAATTCAGACTACAGTTATGAAAAAGTAGAACAAAACAAAAGAGTGAACTTCGTTGTTAAAAGAAAAGAAAGTGCACTTACTTTATGGCAAACTTATAGCCCATTTATTTTGATATTTGTAGATACTGAAGATGGTGTTAAAATCGCCAGACAAAGCGATTTACTTGTAAGTACCTTTGCTCAAATTCACAATCTATTAAAGGTATCTGAAACAACTAAATTAGTTCACACTACGAGTGCAAAACTATGAAAAAAGCAGTACTTATACTGCTTTTTTGTGTTGTTGGTCTTGTTTATGTGTTTGGAGTGTACTCGTTTGCAAGTCTACTTTTAAAAAGCACAGAACGACTTTATTTAATTAAAGAACAAAGAAGTGTAATATATCAATCTCGTAGCAAATTCAAAGTCTATCTTTATTCAAGCACTAGAAATACAAAAATTGCAAAGCAAAATATCAAGGATTTTCGCCTAATAACGCCAAATAGTAAAACTGAAATTAGAATTGAATTAACAGAAATAAAAGTGAATAAAAGTTTTTTAAATCAAAAAAGAAACTTATTTAAAATTACTTTAGAATTCAATACTCCAAAACTACTTGCAGACAGTGATGAGTTTACAACACTGCAAATCATCTTTATTACAAATCAAGTTTTAGATCTAGAACTGGGTAAAATCAAAATCATACAAGCAGATAAGTTTAACACACAAGATGTACTTTTTAGTTTTAAAAAAATAGAAATTGAACCTAGTTTTTTTAAAACTGGTACTAACTTTGAAGTTAAGTTTTTAGCTGACTTTGTTTCTGATATCGCTGAGTTTTATTTTAGTATATTTAAAGAATGTAAATACACAGTTAGTAGAGACGATAGGCAAGAAACTACTTTCTTTTTTACAAATTCTAAATTAACAATTCCTGTTTTAGAGCCGTTAATTATCGCTGAGGCTAAACTAGATAGTGGGAAGAAAACTATATTTCAAAATTGTTTAAAAAAAGACATCAGATGTGATTTTGAAGGTGTTTTAGACTTTGAAAATATTAAAGAAAAAGGCTGGGTTAATACTTATGAACTATAACTTGAAAGAAGTTTTTCTACTTAAAGACGTAGTAGTCACTTATATTAAAAAACCTTATAATCTAGAAATAAATCCAGGTGAAAAGGTCTTGATAATTGGCGAAAACGGAAGTGGGAAAACCACTTTAATTTATCTTTTAATCGGCTTTATTAAACCAAAATCTGGTATTTTTAAAAAAACCAATAAACCAATTTCTTATCTTGCTGAAAAAGCAGACTTACCAAGAAACTTAAAGGCGGGTGAGTATCTTGAAATTATCGCAAAGACTAAAAAAGGTTATGTTAACAAAAAATACATTGACTTTTTAGAGCTGCCTTTAGATACAGAAATTAAAAACTTATCTAAAGGAAATAAACAAAAACTTGCCTTTTTAGCAGCGCTTATTGGTGACTCAGAAGTTTTGATTTTAGACGAACCTTTGTCTGGATTTGACCCTGAGAAAAAGCAAAAAATAGTTGAGATTTTAAAACAGGAAACTAAGGACAAAACCGTGCTAATAATTTCGCACAGTCCAGAGGTATTTAGCGGTTTTGTAACAAGAAAGATAACGCTATGTTGAACTATATTTTTAAAACTTATTTTGACAGAAAAGCAAAGGTTTTAATTTTTGTTTCTATGCTAATATTTTTACCACTTTTCTTTTTAGTATACTCCCCTAACTTTGCTGATAAAGATGTGTTTTTGAAACAAAGCGAAAAAACTGCACAAATTTTTAATGTTTACATTCAAATTCTTAAAATATTTCTGATTATCACAACAGGTCTTTTGACCATCAATCATGATGAACAACACATTAAACAACTCGTACCTTATGTGAAAAGAAAAGCAGTCTACACCGCTAAGTTAGTATTTTATTTTGCACTAATTTTTTTATACTCTCTCTTCTTTATTTCGCTTTCCTTTATTTTCTTTCAATTGTCTAAGTATCCAGTTTTAACATACACTCAGTTTAAAACTTTGTTGTTAACACCGTCAGATAGTTTGTACCTTTTACTCTTTATTTTAATTTTTGTTAAAAATAAAAAAAGGTAGCCGAAACTACCTTTTTTTGTATAAGCAAATGTGCAATTATTTGACATCTTTCCAAAATTCTTTGTTTAGCAAG
>CALISC010000074.1 GCA_938041945.1 uncultured Acholeplasmataceae bacterium
CGATCTAGCCGCAGCTCAGGCTGAACTTAAAAACCCACGTAAAAAATAGGTATCTATTTTAAAATTAAAAAGTAGTCTTAAAATAAAGCGAGACTACTTTTTTATACTAAAAACACTTAAAAAATTTACTTTTAATATCAATTATTCAAGGAGTTTTATATGAATAAAAAAAATTATTCAGTTGTTAATTTAGTTGCAATCGTCGTGGCTGTAATGCTAGCGGCTTTTGCAATATTTGCAGAAATCTACGCTTTAATTCAAGCAATTAACAACTACAAAAAAAGTGCAATCCTACTTAGCGACTTAATGATCTGCTGGGTTAGATTTGTAACGCTAGTATTTCTGCTAACTGCTGTATTGCTGTCTTCTTTTTCAGACAAAGTATTTGCAGGTCTAGTTATTCTTTTCCTAGACTTTTATTTAATTAAAGTAGCAGGTTTCTTTAACTTACTAATGAAAGGTCAATTTAAGATCAGTCAACACTACCCAATGCTTATCTCTGTATTTTTAGCAATTCTATTGGCTGTGTTAATAGCGCTAGTTTTTATGCTAAAACGTCCAGCACTTTACCGTCTACACTTTGTGCATTACCTGCCAATCATCGGCACATCTATTTTCTTTTTGGCATACACTGGTGCTGAACACGCGCTTTACCTTTCACTTGCAATGTTAGTGGCTGTGTTAACTGGCCAAAAGATAGTTTCAGGAATTATTTTTGTTTCACGCTTCACGTTCCCAATTATTGAACTAATTGGTCAAGTTCAAAAACAACCAGGAGTTTCAAAAGTATACTACATAGTTCGTTGGACTTTAGCGTTTGCACTACTTGCGGCAGCTATTGCTTATCTTTCATATGTTACAACAGTTTACTTTCAAAATAGACGAAAAGAACGCATTTCAAGGGCAACTAAACGAGAAGTTCAAGCAAGCAAAGCCTAATTTAAATTGACAAATATCACATTAATAGTCGGCGCTATGTGCGCCGAACTTACTTATTTTCAAAATAAGTTAGAAAACCCTAAACGTTTTTTTGCAGATGTAGAATTGTACTTAGGCGACTTAAATCAAAAAAAAGTAGCACTACTATATACGGGTATCGGCAAAACTAACGCTGCTTTTGCTTTAACTGAAGCGCTATCTGTGCTTGCTGAAAACGAACTTAAAGTAAATCAAATTATTAACATAGGTCTTGCAGGTGGCTCATCACTTGAACTTGGCGTAATCGTGCAAGTCAAAAGGACAACATACTCTGACTTTGACTTATCTGTTTTTAATGACCCTGTGCCTAGTTTTGACCTTAATATAAATAAAGAACTGGACTTAAAACAAGTAGTTTGCTATTCTGCAGACCGTTTTGTCACAAGTCCACTAGATGTTAAAGAGACTTCTTATGTTTGCGATATGGAGCTGACTTCGCTTGCTCAAGTTGCTGATATTAAATCAATTGACTTATCTGCTTTTAAAATAGTTTCTGACCAAGTAGACGCAAAAACTAGTCAAATTAAGCAATATTTTGAGTCAAAACGCCCCGAGACTATGGCTAAATTGAATAACATTTTGCTAAGTTGTTTAGGAGACAATTAAATGAAAAAAGGCATGATAATAGTCGGCGATAATTTTGAAGAAACCGAGGCTTTAGTAACTAGAAACATACTGATCAGAGCAGGCATGCAAGTTAAGTTAGCTTCAAGTACCAATAACAATGTTTGTTTAAGTTCAAATAACTTAAAAGTAGAATGCGATAATTTAATTCAAGAAATTAATACAACAGATTACGATTTTGTAGTAATAGCAGGCGGTGCCTGGATTAGTGAGCAAATCAAAACTCCAAACAGCGAGCAGTTTACAGCAATTATTAACTTAATTAAAAATTTTGCTGAACAACAAAAAACTATTGCCGCAATTTGCGCAGCACCTGTTTTTTTGGCCTACGCAGGTCTACTTGACGAAGCTGAATTTACTTGCTTTCCTGGTTTTGATAAATACATGCAAGGCAAATACCTAAATGTTCCTGCGTGTGCTTATAAAAATATAGTAACTGGACACTCAAGCGGATACTCACATGAGTTTGCTTTGCTGCTGTTAGAAACTCTTTACAATCTAAAAGAACGTCAAAAAGTAGAAAAAGCGCTGGGCTTGATTTAAGTTTTGTCCGGATTTTTATTGACATAGGGTAAAAATTTTTATAAAATATTTACAAGGGGTGAAAAATGATTTCAGAAAAACTTTCTCAGTATAAAAGCGCTAAAAAAGTAATAACTGGTGCTATTGTACTTCAATTTCTTACAATTGGCTTTATAATTTTACTAACAATTCTACTTGTTGCGTTAGCAGCAGGAGCAGCAAG
>CALISC010000075.1 GCA_938041945.1 uncultured Acholeplasmataceae bacterium
CTGGAGATAAAAATGAAAGACCTAGAAATTAAAAAAATTATTGACTCAGAAAAAGAACGCCAAGAATACGGTCTCGAACTAATTGCTTCTGAAAACTATGTATCTAAAGATGTACTTGAAGCGGTTGGCTCTATTTTGACCAACAAGTACGCGGAAGGATATCCGTCTGCTCGCTATTACGGGGGGTGTACTTTTGTTGATGAAGTTGAAAGGCTTGCAATAGAACGCGCAAAAAAACTTTTTAACTGCAAATTTGCCAATGTTCAGCCACACTCAGGTAGTCAAGCAAATGCTGCGGTCTATCTTGCGCTACTAAAACCAGGTGATACCATTCTTGGTATGGGTCTAAACGCGGGTGGACATCTTACCCATGGCTACTCACTTTCTTTTTCAGGTCAATTTTATAAGTGTTATGCTTATGACTTAGATAAAGAAACTGAGCAGTTAAATTACGATACAATTGAAAAATTAGCACAAGAAGTTAAGCCTAAACTAATAGTCTGTGGAGCGTCTGCCTATAGTAGAGAAATTGACTTTTTGCGTTTCCGTAAAATCGCAGATAAGGTCGGGGCTTACTTAATGGCAGACATTGCGCATATCTCTGCGCAAGTCGCAGTTGGTCTGCATTCAGATGCCGTAAAATATGCAGATGTTGTTACGACTACCACTCACAAAACCCTTCGCGGACCACGTGGTGGTTTGATTTTAACTAACAGCGAAGAAATTGCCAAAAAGATTAATAAAGCAGTTTTTCCAGGCGTGCAAGGTGGACCTTTAATGCACGTGATTGCCGGAAAAGCGGTTTGCTTTAAAGAGGCCTTAGAGCCTAGTTTTAAAACTTATGTTAGCCAGTACATTAAAAACGCCATAGCAATGGCAGATGAATTTAAAAAATTGGGTTACCGTGTGATTTCTGGTGGCACCGACAACCATATAGTATTAATTGACGTTAAACAAAAAACAGGGCTAACTGGACTTCGTGCCCAAGAAATTTTGGAAAGCGGTAGAATTACTGTAAATAAAAACTCAATTCCATTTGACACAGAACCGCCTAAATACACATCTGGCATTAGACTAGGTACAGCAGCACTTACCACTCGCGGTTTTGTAGAAAAAGATTTTAAAGAAATTGTTAAACTAATTGACATGCTTTTAACAAATCACGAAAACGAAAATATTGTAAATATAGTAAAAACAACAGTTACTGCGTTTTGCGATAAATATCCGCTTAACTACTAAAAAATCTCCTAGCGGGGATTTTTATTTTGTTTAAACAATTTCTACAAGACCTAAGTTTGGTTTTGTTGTTTTGTCTATTGCAACCGATGCTGCTTTGTAGATTTTGACGCTAACTTCTGGATGATTTTCTTTGGTGATACGCGCACACTCAGCCACACAATAGTCAAAACAAAGTCCAACTACGTCTACGCTGACATTTTCGTTAACTTCTTTAAAGTTTTGAAGTAAGTCAACGCCGTATTCTTCTTCGTTAACGTCACGGCCTTTGGAAATAATTAAACTATTTGGAATCTCTGAAATTAGTTTAAGCAGATCATGGTCAATTTCGGCACCTTTTGATTTTTGGACGCAGTGTTGAGGCCAAGGTCCACCTTGTTCTTTAAATGAGCAATGGTTAGAAGGATGCCAGTCGCGAGTAAAAATTACCCAGTCGTAGTTGTTTGTTTGACTTAGTTTCAGAATTTCGGCTTTTGCTTTTTGCCATGGTTCAAGGCCGACTGCCAGTGAGCCGTTAATAAAATCGGTTTGTGCGTCAATAATTGCTAGTACTTTCATAATTTATCTCCTTATTTGTTTATTTATAAAAAAAGCACCTACTTAAAAATAAGTAGATGCAAACTCAGTTTGAAAGTGGCGCCCACTCCAGGTCTCGAACCTGGGACCTTCTGATTAACAGTCAGACGCTCTAACCAACTGAGCTAAGTAGGCGTGGGGTGATTATTTAAAATAAAGAAAGAAACTGGCAGCTCCCTATTTTCACGCAGTTGCGCTATCGTCGGCGTAAAAGTGCTTAACTTCTGTGTTCGGGATGTAAACAGGTGTTTCCACTTTGCCATCACCACCAGATTTCTTTCAAAACTAGATAAATATACATGTCAATTTTTAAATTAAATTTTAATAAAGATTAAGTCCTCGACCTATTAGTATCAGTTAGCTAAACAAGTTACCTTGCGTACACCGCTGACCTATCAACCTCTTAGTCTAAAAGGTGTCTTACTAAATTGAGAGTTCTCATCTTGGGGTTTGCTTCACACTTAGATGCTTTCAGCGTTTATCAAATCTATACATAGCTACCCAGCTCTGGCCTTGGCAGGCCAACTGGTACACCAGAGGTACATTCATTCCGGTCTTCTCATACTAGGAACAACTCCCCTCAAAACTCTAACGACCACGACGGATAGAGACCGAACTGTCTCACGACGTTCTGAACCCAGCTCGCGTGCCGCTTTAATGGGCG
>CALISC010000076.1 GCA_938041945.1 uncultured Acholeplasmataceae bacterium
AAACGAAATTACTACACTTAAAAATGACTTTACTAGTTTTTTAAATACTAATTTTAAATCTGATTTTAAAGATGAAAAAATCCTTTTTTGCGGGCATGATTCAATCGGTGCATTTATTGTTGAAATGGGCTTACTAAAGTGTTATACACCTATTGATACAACTATACAAGACCGAAATGAAGACACTATAAAAGCAATAAACGAGTTCGTTGAACTGATTAAAAAAGGCACTAAAAATCCTAATAAAGTCTTAACTGTGTTCGTTCAAGAAATCGGCAAGGAACAAGTTTTAGCGAAACTAAAATCAAGCGTAGAAGCGCTTAATATTAAAAATGTTTCTTTTAAAACTTTTCACACTTTTCACGCAGTTTCAAAAGAAGAATACAGTCAAAAAATTCCTTTTCAGACAAAAATATCTGAAAATATCGCGAATTTAAAATTAGCACTTTTAGGTAAATAGCAATGATTGAATTTAAAGAAGTTTCATTTAAATACGAAGACACAGCAGTCTTTGAAAATCTAAATTTAAAGATTAACAAAGGCGACTTTATGTATATTTTGGGACCAAATGGTGGTGGGAAAAGTACACTGGTTAAATTGGTTTCTAAAACTTTGAAGCCAAATAGTGGAAAGGTTATAAATGGCGCAAAAAAAATCGGCTACATGCCACAATTTTTGCGATTCAAATCAAATTTTCCGGCCTCAGTTTTTGAAATTATTTACTCAGGATTTGAAAAACAATACTTGTTTGCTAAAAAAGAACAAAAATCAAGAATAGATAAATTGCTTTTAGACATGAACATCTTGGACTTAAAAAACAAGTTAATTTCTGAGCTTTCAGGTGGTCAACTGCAACGCGTACTTTTTTTAAGAAGTATAGTTGATGAGCCTGACCTTTTGATACTAGACGAACCCGCTTCTGCACTAGACCCTAAATTTAGACACGAGTTTTACCAATATTTATACACGCTTTCGCAAACTGGTACCACAGTTTTAATAATCACACATGACCTTTCTGGAATTGATGTGCTTGAATGTAAAGACCGCGTAATTTACGTAGAAAAAGCCATAGTTTACGACGGTATATTTTGTGATTTTCACAAACAAATTTTAAATAGGGAAAAACATGCAATATTTAGTTAATTTAGGAGTGTTTTCAAACACCTTTATTTTTATCGCAGCCGGACTAATTGCAGTAACTGCTGCTCTGCTAAGTCCTTTTATCGTACTTAAAAACCAGGCGCTAATTGCAGACGGGCTTGCGCACACTGCATTTTTTGGAATAGCTTTGGGTGTTCTTCTCTCTAACTACCCTGTCTATATTTCAATGCTAGTTACAGTTTTCTTTTCAATAGTAATACAGTTGATTATTGAAAACACCAAGATTGACTCAGACAGTGCAATCGGGGTTATTGAAGCTCTTGGCTACAGTTTAGGTATCTTAATTATTTCGCTTTGGGGGGCTAACTTTAAAAGCGATCTTGGCAATATTATCAACGGTAGTCTGGCAACTATGGAGTGGCTGGATTTCTTTAATGCACTAATTATTTTTACCATCACATTAGGCTTTATTTTATGGCAATACAGGCGTTTGGTTTCTCAAACTTTTGATCCAAGTTATGCTAAATTTAACCACACTAACAAGATAATTACTAATTATGGACTGTCAATTTTAGTCGCAGTACTAATTTCGGTTGGCATGCGCATGATGGGTACTTTGTTGATATCAGCGTTAATTTTATTCCCTGTCTTAATTTCAGTTCAGTTTAGAAGAAACTTTATTGAAACAATGTTAATTGGAGTTGTTGTTGCGATTTTAACCGTAGCAATTGCTGCGCCAATTCAACTAAATACAAATGTCGCTCCTTCTCCGGTTATAGTGCTAGTATATTTTGCTTTTTTAATGTTTGCCCTAATTTTTGCCAAAGTTAGAAAAATCTGGAAAATAAATAAGCAAAATAACTCAAAAAAAGGCTAAAATTAGTGTGTTTTTTAAAGGAAAATGCACTTAAATAGCGTTTTAATGTGATATACTAATTTTAAAGAAAGTTGCTAATCAAGGAGAAATATGACTACAAATATTTTAAATTCTGCAACGTCTGCAAACCCTCCGCTCACGGGTATCTTGGTTGCAGTATTCGTTGCACTAATCGTTGTTTTAATCGCAATATCTGGTTTTACTTCGATGACTGAGGCTGCATTTATGTCTGTAAACCACATCAGAATTGATGAACTTACAGATTCAGATAACCCAAAACTAAAGAAAAAAGCCAAAAAAACCCTGAACTTAATTAAAAATCCGAACTATGTTTTGGCAACCATCCAGGTTTTAAATACTTTAATTGCTTTTATTAACGGTATTATTGGCTCTAAATTATCTCAAGATACCTTAATTCGTATTTTTAAAGTTGACACAAACTCAAATAACTATGTACTTTATTCTGTGTTAGTTACAATCGGACTAACCGTCTTTTTACTTTACTTTCAAATAATTTTTGGTGAACTTGTCGCTAAAAGAATTGGGATGAAGTGGAGTGAAAAAATCTCTTTAAATTGCACTTCAATTATCAGAACGCTAATGTATATACTGTTCCCGTTTGTTTGGCTACTAATGGTTTCAACTACCTTTTTTGCTCGTATTTTTGGTGTTAAAAAAGGTGATGAAATTAAGGAAGTTACTGAAGACGACATCATTTTAATGGCATCAAATGCCACCGAAAGCGGCGAAATTGATGTTGAAGAAAATAAACTAATTGAAAATATTTTTGAATTTGACGACACAAAAGTTTCTGAAATCATGACCCATCGCACTGAAATTGATGCGATTGAAATTACTGCAACTTACTCAGAAATTTTGACTAAAATTAATGAATCTCAATACACCAGATATCCAGTATACAAAGACACTATTGACAATATTATAGGTACAATTCACATCAAAGATATCTTAAAATACGCAATTGAGCCAAGTGAGTTTAATTTAGGTAAATCTGTCAGAAAACCATTTTTTGCCTCGTCTACTTCTAAAATTAACGATATTTTTGTGCATATGAAAAAAAATAAAGTCCACATCGCAGTTGTGCTAGATGAATACGGCGGAGTTGCTGGACTTCTTACAATTGAGGACTTAATTGAAGAAATAGTTGGCGAAATTAACGATGAGTTTGACAGTCCTGAGGCTGAATTTAAAGAAATTAACTCAACTACTTTTGAAGTAGATGGCTTTTTTGAATTAGATATTTTGTCTGAAAAACTAGACATTGAGTTTGAAGCAGAGTCTAACACCGTAAACGGTTTCATTACCGAACAAATCGGACATCTGCCCAAGCTTGGCGAAAAAATTTGTGTGACTTACAAAAACTTTGAGTTCCGTCCACTATATATTGAAAAAAACGTGATTAAAAGAGTCTTAATTAAAAGGGTTTTAAATCTAGATGAACAAAATTCGTAACTTTTCTATTATTGCTCACATTGACCACGGTAAGTCTACATTGGCTGACCGTATTTTGGAGTTGACCAACGCTGTTTCTAACCGTGAAATGAAGGCGCAATACTTAGATAGTATGGAACTTGAGCGTGAACGCGGGATTACAATTAAGTTAAACGCCGTGCAAATTCACTATCAAGCAGAAGACGATGAAGTCTATAAAATGCACTTAATTGACACCCCTGGCCACGTAGACTTTACCTACGAGGTTTCTCGTTCTCTGCAGGCCTGTGAAGGCGCAATTTTGGTAATAGATGCGCAACAAGGCATTCAAGCGCAAACTCTTGCAAACTTATATATTGCCCTTGACAATGACCTTCAAATAATTCCTGTTATCAACAAAATAGACCTGCCAACTGCAGATGTTGAAAAAGTTTTAAAAGAAATTGAAGAGATTATTGGCATTGACAGAAGCGAAGTTGTGTTGTGTTCTGCTAAAAATGGTATTGGCATTAAAGAAATTCTGGAAGCAGTTGTAAAAAAAGTACCTGCACCCAGACCAAAAAAATTAGACAATACTTTAAGAGCACTAGTTTTTGATTCATACTACGACGCCTACAAAGGAGTAATTCCTTTAATTCGGGTAGTTGAAGGAACTGTTAAAAAGGGCGACACCATTTACTTTATGCAGTCTAAATACAAAGCAGATGTAGTAAGTGTTGGTGTCTATACTCCAGAAATGCGCGAAACTGAATTGTTGTCAGCCGGAGAAGTTGGATTTATCTACGCTCAAATTAAGTCAATCCAAGACATTCAAGTCGGCGACACCATTACTTTTTTTGAAAATCAAGCAAGCGAACCACTACCTGGCTATAAAAAACTAAATCCTGTGGTTTTTTCGGGTATTTATCCAGTTGAAAATAAAAATTACGCTCAACTAAAAGAAGCACTTGAGAAATTAAAACTAAATGATGCTGCTTTAACTTATGAAATGGAGACTTCTAAAGCCCTGGGTTTTGGTTTTAGAACAGGTTTCCTAGGACTACTTCACTTAGAGATTATTCAAGAGCGAATTCGTCGTGAGTTTAATATCGACATTATTGCAACAGCACCTTCTGTAATTTACACAGTTCATTTAACAAACGGAAGTGTTATTCAAATTCAAAACCCGTGTGAACTGCCAGAACCACAGCAAATTGCCTATATTTTAGAGCCTTTTGTGAAAGCCTCTATTATGACTCCGTCTGAATACGTAGGTAGCGTTATGGAGATTTGCCAGGCTAAACGTGGAGTTTTTGTCTCAATGAATTATTTAGATAAAAACCGCGTGAATATCATTTATAAACTGCCGCTTTCTGAAATCGTATATAACTTTTTTGACAAACTAAAATCACAAACTAAGGGATACGCATCATTTGACTACGATATGGATGAATATGTTCGCTCTAACTTAGTTAAGTTAAATATCTTGCTAAACGGTGAACAAATCGATGCTCTTGCAACAATAGTGCACAAAGACTTTGCTGAATCTAGAGGCCGCACTCTGACTGAGAAAATGAAGGATTTAATTCCAAGACAAATGTTTGAAATTCCAGTGCAAGCGGCAATTGGTAACCGAATTATTGCCAGATCTACCATTAAAGCAATGCGCAAAGACGTGCTGGCTAAGTGCTATGGCGGGGATATTTCTCGTAAAATGAAACTCCTTCAAAAACAAAAAGAAGGTAAAAAGAAAATGAAACAAATCGGTCGTGTTTCGGTACCGCAAGAGGCCTTTTTGGCTATCTTAAAACAAGGGGATGATTAGTGCGTGGACTTTACGTACACATCCCTTTTTGTCATTTAATTTGTTCGTATTGTGATTTTGTCAAGAAACAAGTTAAAGACAAAGCAGAAGAAGATGGATACATTAAAAGTTTGATAGAAGAACTAAATTCTGTATATTTAGACAATCCGTATTTTGACACTGTCTTTATTGGAGGCGGAACCCCTAATAATCTGAGTTTAGAAAATTTAAACTTATTATTAAAAACAATAAAAAAGTTTAAAGGAGTAAAAGAGTATACAATTGAGTGTAATCCTGAACTAATTACTCAAACACAAGTTAGTTTATTTAAGCAATACGGTGTAAACCGTGTGTCTTTAGGTGTGCAGAGTTTTGACCCAGAAACCATAAAACTCTTAAAACGCAACCACACAATTGAGGATGTTAAGAACTCAGTTAAACTACTTAAAAAGGCAGGAATTCAAAATATTTCTTTTGATTTAATGTACGGTATAAAAAATCAGAGTTTAGAAATACTAAAAAAAGACTTAGAAATTGCAATAAAGTTTAAACCTAAACATATATCGTATTACGCCTTGATTTTAGAGAAAAACACCTTTTTAGCGTTCTTGGAAAAGCAAGGTATACAGACAACTTTAGAAGAAGAAGAGTGTTTAAAGCAGTATAACTTCATTAAAAAAACACTAAAGAAACACCACTTTTCACAATATGAAACTTCAAATTATGCAAGGTCAAAGTATCAATCTCAACATAACCTAATCTACTGGAAAGACTCAGAATACATTGGCGCTGGAATTGCAGCCAGCGGATACAGCGTTGGAATGCGCTCGAACAACACCGCAATTTTGCACGCCTACATTAACAAAGGACCTGGAAAAACAGAAGTAAAACAAAGTGAACACGAGTTAATTTCAACAGCAGTAGTGCTTGGACTTCGCAAAACTAGTGGTATAAAACTTAAATATTTTAAGCAAAAATACAGCGTTGATTTACTCAAATATTTCCCTGTAATTAAAAAATTACTTGCAAGAAAAATGCTGAGATACACAAAAGGTAGACTATATATACCATTTAAATATATTTATTTAGAGAACCAAATTATGCAGGAGTTTGTGTGAAACCGTTTTTAATTAATGAGTTTATTTTATATTTAAAAAACGAAAAGTCGCTGGCCAAAACTACTCAAAACGCTTACAAAGTTGACATTCAGCAGTACTTTGATTTCTATGAGAAATACCACAAAGAAATTCAAAGACCTGAACAAATCAGTCCTAAACTGATTAAAAACTACATTAAAACTTTGCAAAAAAAATATGACAGTAGAACTACTAACCGAAAAATTTCGGCAATCAAAACCTTTCATGCTTTTCTTGAAATGGACGGTTTGACTAAAGAAAATCCTGCACAAGAAATTAAAAATGTTAAAGAAAAAGAGAAAGTAATTCGCACAATTAACGTAGAGCAAACTAGTAAAATGATAGATTCAATTGATTTAAAAACAGTTTACAACGTGCGCAACTTAGCGATGTTTTTAGTGTTATACGGCTCTGGTCTTCGTGTTTCTGAGCTGATTGGACTTGACTTAAAGTCACTGCATTTAAACGAAGGGTTTTTAATTGTTGAAGGAAAAGGCAGTAAAGAAAGAACTGTACCGTTAACTAAAAAAGCAGCAGAAGCACTTAAAAACTACATTAAAGATGCTCGCAATATCATCTTAAAAGACCGCACTTTACCTGCTTTGTTTGTGAGTAGAAACGGTGCGAGAATAACACGACAAGGGTTCTTTAAGATAGTTAAAAGCATCGCCGAAGACAACGAAATTGACAATGTTTCGCCTCACACTTTCAGGCATTCTTTTGCTACACACTTGCTTGAAAACGGTTGTGATTTAAGGGTTCTGCAAAGAATACTAGGTCACGAAAGCATCCAAACAACACAGATTTACACAAACATTTCTGATAAATATAAACGAGAAAAGTACAACAAAACTAGACCAAAAATTAATAATTCAGAAAAGTCTTAATTTAGTTTTTGTAAACTTAATAATAAAAAAACAAAAAAGTTTAACTTAATTTTGTAGAGAGATTATCTGCAACACAGTTAAACTTTTTTTATTTTTCG
>CALISC010000077.1 GCA_938041945.1 uncultured Acholeplasmataceae bacterium
TAGTGTTAATTTTATTTTCACTGCTTTTATTTTTGTCAGTTTCTTTTCCACTTTCTCGTCCACGTCCAACTTCTATCAAGATGTATGACAAGAAAGAAATTTCTTATAAAGAGTTTACAAGTGTATATCCAGTTGCCCAATCTGTGACCAGCAGATATGGCGATAAACAAAAAGTCGTTTACGAAATTGATTTAGATGACTTTACTCTTTTCTTTATTCCGATTGAAAGAAAAACTTCTGGCAAAGATAAGAAAAAATACGATGAGTTTAGATTTAAATTTGCCTATTACTCAAAAACTGGTACTATTTCTGATATAAAAATTGGTTCAAGCCTATATGTTCCTTATTCTAAAAACATATCAGCGTATAGCAACAACAAGGAAGGCGACAACATAAATAATGTAGTTAAGGCTAGTCCGAACAACCCTAAAGAACGCGGAATTGAACTATACGACTTTGCCTACTACTCAGGCAGCACGGTTTCACTTTCAATGAATATAGACGACAAGTACGTGACTTTTCCGTATCGTGTGAACTTCTATAACAAAATCTACATGCCGCAAATTTATCTAGACATCAAATACAAGGATTCACTTCACAGCACAATTCACGATGCTATCCCTAAAAAAATCACTTTCTCACTAACTTATACCAACTTCCCATACAAAGCAAGTTAGTATCAGGAGTATTTATGACCGGAATTTTGAAAAAAACTACAATTTTTACTTTATTTGTTGTAAATTTATTTTTACTAGTTGCTTGTGGCAAGACCTATAAAGTAACTTTACCCAAAGAAATTACTCAAGAAACCGATAAATTTGATTTAAATCGTGTGCCTGCTGGCAGCAATATCAAATTTAAAATCAATATTCGCAAACAAGACAGTGTTGCAAGATTAAACAAAATTACTTATTCAGAAAACGGAGTTGCTAATCCTACTGAGTCTATTTTGACCGATGAAGTCAAAGCAACCCATACTTTTTCACTTAAAAATATTCGCCACAACACCACTATTGAACTTAAAGCAATTCAAAACTATAAAGTCACCTTGCCTGATTTTTTTAATGTTGGCAAGGCTAGTGTTGATCTTCAAAAAGTGTCAAGTGGCAAAGACTTGCAACTTTACGCTGATTTAAAAGAAGGCGAAGTTTTAACTAAGTTAACTGTAAACGGAGTTGATGCTTTGGCTGAGTTTGACCAAGATAAAAAAACTTTTAACTTAACAGTTGAGGCAGATACATTAGTTGAGGCTACAAAGATTAATGCAAAAACTACTCAATTTAAGTTAAATTATGACAAAGAAATCTTTAAAGTTTACCCAGAGAAAGACTACTATCAATTTAACGACAAGGTAGACGTTGAAATTAAGCCAGAAGCAATTGCCAAGGCTCCAAAAGAATACCATTCTATTTCGCAA
>CALISC010000078.1 GCA_938041945.1 uncultured Acholeplasmataceae bacterium
GATGCAGTCCATGCGGCCTGAGGCGGGACGGATTTTTCCATTAGTACGTAAAAGATACAAAAATAATTAATGAAATATTTTTAGTTGGGCATAAATTTATAGGCGTAGGTTAGGCGAAAAATATTTTGATAAACAAAAATAAAATAGCGGAGACTAACTTCATTCAAAACTCAATTCATCAAAACCAAGAAACTTATTTTAACCACTTAAAAGAAGTATTGAATATTAAACAAGATAATTTAAACCAAGAAAAAGAAAACTTAATTTTCTCTGCTTTTTCGGACACCAACTTAATTAAACAAGAAATAAACATAGCAAAAGAACTAAGACTAACTCACTTAAACTACTATCACTCTTCGCTGCTGAATAACTTAATTTTAAAGAAAAGCGAAAATGAAAAAACGCACTTGCAGAAATTAAACACCATAGACCTTTCTTTTAACTTATACTTCTTAAACTCTTTTTTAAAAAAAGAAACTGAAAACGCTAAATTATTTTTTTCAACTACCGAAAATAGTTTTGTTAAACTAATTGAAATTGTTGAAGATTTTTTTACAGTCTTTAATAAAAATGACATGTCCAAAATTCTGAATTTTGACTTTATTTTAAATTACGCAAACTCGCTAAACAAACACAACTACAACATTGCAATGCTACTTAAAGCAGTAATAACTGAAATAGAGCAGGACTTTTTTGTAAAAGAACAAATCTCTGACTTTGAATTATTTGAGTTCAATTCATATATTGCTGAAACTATGTCGCTTGTGTTGTCATTTCAGTTTAAAAGAACCCTTGACATTGTCAATCTACAGGCTGAAAAAATCTTAAATAAAGTAATTCAAGAAGCAGAGAACTGGCTTCTTGAAATTAAGCAAAACCAACTGAAAGTCTTGGCAATGCTGAAAGCTAGCCAAAAAGAATACGAAACGACTTTAAAGCAAATCGTGGCCACTGCCAATGTTGACGAAATTAGTTTTCAGTCTACAAAAGAGTTTTTTAAAGCCATTAAAAAAGTTCAGGCAAACGCTGAGCTTAAAATTAAGACAAACACCGCTTACTTTACTGAAAACATAATTGCTAGACTTTCAGAACTTAAAAAAATGAAAAACAGCGATTTTTTTGATGCTTTTTATTTCTCCGACCACTTTAAAAATTTAAGTGACCAGTATTTTAGAAAAACCATGCATACTACTTCAGTGCAGGCGAAAGCAGTTCGTGATTTTCAGACTAAGTTTACAGATGAGTTTAAGAATTTAAAAAAATGGTTCCAAGAACACCGTGATAAAATTGTAAAAAAACAACACAGCTACCTTGATTTAATTGCTAATTTAAAAACCGAAGTTGCCTTAGCGATAAGCGCTGCACACGGTGAGTTTCTTGAAGAAATCAAGGCAGAAAAGCGAGACTTGATTTACTTTAAAAAACAAAAGGCTAAAAATCAACGCAACAAAATTAGTCGTGAGTTTTTACGCAAACAAAATAATTTAAAGCAAAAAATTAAGGTTAGCATTTCAACGCTAAAACAAGAACCTTGGGAAAAGAAACGACTTGAACAATTGGTTTTTTTAAACAAAGTTCAGACCCGCATGAAAATCAGCGCGCAAAAAGAGGCAATTAAAGTAAATTATTTAAAGAAATTAAAACAGGAAAATAACTCATTTAACGTTAAGTTAGTAGAACTTGAACAGCAAAAAAGGAATTATTTGAATGAAATTAACTCAGAAAACCAGTCTGCATTACTTAAGTATTTAAAAAAACTTAAAGAAACTAAAAAATACATAATTAAAATGAAGGGTGCCCTTTCCTAACATCTAGGTTTTATGGCACCCTTCAAAATTTTGGTAATTTGAATTAAATTCCGTTTAGTAAAAAATCTTTTAACGATATTATTTCAATTCCTTCTTCACTGAAAAATTTATGAATATTTTGGTGAACTACTATTATTTTTCTAAAGTTGTCTTTAATACGCAAAAGTGATTTTTTCTCTTGATTTAGCTTATCTAAATCAGCTAGACTGTAGGCAACTTGGATATAGATGCGTTCATTTAACTTATTGCAAATAAAGTCAATTTCTAAAGTTTTTCTTTTAATTTCAGAACCGCTTTTTTCACTAACTTCAACTGTACCAACATCTACATTAAAGCCTTTTAAAATAAGTTCGTTGTAAATAATGTTTTCTAAAATATGGGTAGACTCAACCTGTCTGAAATTAATCAAAGCGTTTCTCAAACCAGGGTCTGCAAAGTAGTACTTAGCGCCAGCGCCTATGTATTTTTTGCCTTTTAAGTCATATTTTTTGGCTTCAGACAGCAAAAAAGCATTTTTAATGTATTCAATGTGAGTTTTAATAGTTTCATTGTCGTAGTTAATTTTGATTTTTGACTTAAAGGTGTTTTCTAGTTTGTTTGGATTAGTAAATGAACCAATTTGGCTGGCTAATGTCTCTAGTAACTGAGAAAAAGAATCGATGTTTTTTAAAGAATTGTATTCAGCGATATCTTTAATATAGATTTCTGTAAAAAGTAATTTTAATAGTTTTTGTTTATCAGCCTGAGTTTTTTCGTTTAAAATAATTGGCATTCCACCAAAATAAGAATACTCAAAAAAGGCTGTGTCAAAATCTGTGTTAAAACAGGTAAAGTATTCTTTAAAGGAAAGAGGATACAGGTGTATTGCATCTCCTCTGCCTCTAAACTCAGTAGCAATATCTTTAGACAATAATTTTGAGTTACTGCCAGTTACATACACATCAAAGTTTTCATGTCTAAGCAAGCCATTTAGTACAAAAACAAAATATTCAAGTAACTGAATTTCATCAAGCAAAATGTAGTATTTTTTAGTTTTGTCTTTAGTTTTTTCTAAAATAAACTCAACAAACTTCAAATGATTAACAAATAAATAAGTGTTTCCGGGCATTTTCCTCTTGTGATCAGGCAGCTGT
>CALISC010000079.1 GCA_938041945.1 uncultured Acholeplasmataceae bacterium
TAACTTAATTAAAAAAAGGAGATTTAATATTTTTATGAAAACACTAATGGCAAAACCAAATAACTCAAAAAAATGGTATTTAGTTGATGCAAGCGGTAAAACACTTGGTCGCCTGGCTACTTTCGTTGCTTCTATTTTGAAAGGAAAAGGCAAAGTTGACTACACACCAAACGTAGACTGCGGAGACTACGTAGTAATTGTTAACTCTGCAAAAATTCAATTGACTGGCAAAAAATGGACAGACAAAATTTATTATCACCACACTGACTATCCAGGTGGACTTAAAGCCATCGCGGCTCGTGATGTTCACGCTAAAGACCAAACTAAATTAGTTGAAAAAGCGATCCTAGGAATGCTGCCAAAAACTAGATTAGGTCGCCAAATTGGCAAAAAACTTTTTGTCTATGCTGGCTCTGAACATAGACACAGTGGTCAAAAACCAACTGTCTTGGAGGTTAAATAATTATGCAATTAGTACAATTTAGAGGAACTGGTCGTCGTAAAAACTCAGTTGCAAGAGTTATCTTAACTAAAGGTACAGGTAAGTTTTTAGTAAATGGACGCGAGTTTAGTAACTATATAGCATCAGCTGCGGTTCGCCTAGACGTAATGCAACCACTTGCTTTAACTAACTTAGAAAGTCAATATGACGTTTCTGCAAACGTGAATGGTGGTGGAATTTCTGGTCAGGCCGGTGCTATTCGCCTAGGTATCACTAGAGCCCTACTTGAATTAAACCCTGAACTTAGACAAATTCTAAAACCAGCAGGTTTAATTACTAGAGATCCGCGTATTAAAGAACGTAAAAAATACGGTCTACGCAAAGCTCGCCGTGCACCTCAATTTTCAAAACGTTAGTTTTGAGTTTAGGTTTTTAAAAACTAAAAATTGCACACAAAAAATGCCGATTGAAACATCGGCATTTTTATTTGAAAATCTTTCTAAAGAAGGTGAGACATAGCAGTTAGAATAAAACAGTTGAAGGTAGTTTAAATCATAAGGGTACAAAAAAACAACACACAATCTAGGCTCTAATTTTGTCTTTGGATACTTTAATAACTATTAGAAGGATGTATTTTAGACCAAAAAATATCTAAATTTAGTTTAAATTGTAAATAGATGCTGATAATTTATTCACTGTAAGCAGTAACATAATAATTAGGTTTTTAAGTATTAGAGAAATAAAAGTATAAACTAGCCCTATTGGGCTAGTTTTCGTTTTTGCCTATTATACTTAATTAATATTTTTGGCTCTTTAACTTTTTTAGGAAAAACCAATAAGACCTTTGAGGAAAAAGCTTTTGATGGTCTATTAAATTACAGAAAGGTGTTAAAACACCGTATACCCTAAAAAGTTTATAGAACCAAAAATTTATATTTCATGCAACATAACACCAAGTGGGTATAAAACATACTATATTGCTGCTCTACTTTACCTCGATAATTGTAAAGCAAAGTAGAGATTAAAAATTAAAAATTTCACATTTTACCAGCGAGTGCTTTAAAAATTCGGGATATGGCTTTTTGAAAAACCTCACAAGCTTTTTCAAAAAGCTGATTGACAAAATTAAAAGGTTTCTCTATGTGTGAAAGCTACGCAGTGACAAAATCTCTAAAACAGAAATAAAAAAGATGACCTACGGCAAGCGGTCAAGAGACTACCTAATGCAAACTACTACACCGAAAACATTGTGCACTTGGCTGTAGTCTATAAATTCTGAACCCCTACCGTTTAAGTTGTGAGCGTTTGCGTAATTGCTATTAAACTGTGTACCAAGCCACCATCTATTTCTTAAAAAGATGTTATAGCTAAGCCATTTCACACCAGATTCAGCAAAACTTGATAAATCTGCACCACGATAAGTGTTACCAATTTGTTGATTTAAAACTGCTTGAGCATAAGGAGTTGCTTCTTTTTTTAATTGACTTGTTAAATTTTTCTGAACAGCAGGTAAAACTGAAAACTCGCCATTATCGTAAGTAGGCATATAAACATCGCCGCCAAGTACTTTTCCAATATCTTTAACCATTGCTTTAAAAATTGAGCGTTCTGGTATAGCGTTATCGCGATAGTCATCGTAATAAAGATTAAATGGGGAAAAGTCTATGATTTGTTCGGTATACCAGGTATTTTGTTCCGGAATTCTGACAAAATCAACTGATTCAAATTTATAGTAACGACCGTTGTATTTTTCGTATTTATTGCCTTTTTTGTCTCGCCAGTAAGAACGAGTAAACTTCATAGTATAGTCTTTACCTTTGGAGTTAAATTTAAGTTCATGTTCTTCGTCTTGAATTTTATCAACATCAGGATTGTAAACTATAGTTTGTGGGTATTTGCCGAACTTCCTAGTAGGTATACCAATATAAAGAAGTACTTCGTGGTTTTTTAAAACTACGAATTTCTCAATCTCTTCTTTAGTCATTTCTACGTCATCAAGTTCTGCTTTTTTAATAACTTGACCTTGTGGAGCAATTTGACTTTCATCAATTTTACCAATTGTAGCGCCATGTCTGATTGTTCTTGTAGGTATAGAACTAGAACTGTCTAAAACTTCAAAAGTAACTTGGTAAGTTTTTCTTAATATAGTAACAATTACCTTGTTTTGGTTTTTATCTGCGTTTACCACTAAACTGGTTTGACTATAAGTAGGGTTTTGGTAAACTAAACTGTCTGGGTTTGCGTAAGATACTGCGTGAGTTGAGGCAATTTTGCCAGTCTTTTTCTCTTCGCTTTCATCAAAACTGCCATCTGTGTTTTCTTTTCTAATAGCATAAGTAATTTCTCTGTCTTGATAGTCAGTAAGTGCATAAATCTCTAAACCATTTGAATTTTTTTCAATAACAAACTCACCATGTGTTTGTCCACTTTCGGTCAGAGCCCAACCAATGAAGTTGTGTGTATCTTTTAAAGTGTAAGTAGGTAATTGAACACTTCTAGTTTTCTTAACTTTAAGGGTGTCGTATTGTAAAGTATCGATACCTGCAGTTTTCTTAAACTTAACATCAACTTCTTTTAGTTTGTAGTACTGACAAACTTCAACTGTGTGATCACCAGGAGTTAGTTGTGAATATAGTTTATTTTTAGGATGAGTTGTGTCTTTTTCGTAAATACTAGAAAGTTGTGCAAAGTCATGGTAAGTAGCACCATCTTCAACTTTTTGATCAGATTTAATTTCTGAAACTTTTTCATACTGTCCATTTAGACTTGCTGATTTTCCTTCTTTTTCAATCCAGTGTACAACATAGTAAGTAACTCTATTTATAATCTCTTCAAAATAAGCAACTAAACTAATGTTGCCAGTAACTTTTTGGTTGGCAAAGTCATAAGCAGTTTGTTCTGAGTAAACTCCGTTCATACTAGACTCAAGTTGCCAGTGTTTAAATAGGTAAGTGCGGCCGTGTTTTGTAATTGTTGGCTGAGGTGGCTGAGTAGCGCTGGCCTCATACTCAACAGTTTCAGGATTTTGAACAGATGGTGTGCCTTCAAAGTGGTTCAGGTAGTTTACTTCGTAAGTTACTGTAAACTTACGGCGACGATAGTTAATAGTAAACACTGTTGAGCCATCTGCTTCGATATTTTTAGTTTCGCTAGCAGCGATTGGTTCAAAACCTGCTAGATAAGCAGGGTTGGCATTAGTTTCGTTAATAGTTAAACTAGTGTCTGCAATTGCTTGTTTGATTTCTGACTTTGTTTCGCCAACAGCATTATTTAAACCAGGAAGTACATGGTTAATTGTGTAATTTACAGATTCAGCTTTTTCTTCAAAATAAGCGACTAGCGTTAAGTTTTTAGTGATTTTGGTGTTGAAATCAAACTCGCTAACTTCTTTATAAACATTGCCCATCTCGTCTTTAAGTTGCCAGTGTTTAAATGTATAGGTATAACCAACTCTAGTTAAGGTAGGTGTGCTTGGTTTAGTTGCTTTGCCTTCGTGTAGTACAGTTTGTTCAGCAACAGTAGAAGCATTAACGTTTTTAAAGTGATTGCCGTTGTAGTTAACTTCAAAGTTAACCTTATAGCGAATTCTAGTATATCTAAGTTCAAAGACAGTAGAACCATCTTTATTGATTGTTTTTTTAGTTTTAGTGTCAGAGGTTAAATTGAAACCTTCTGGGGCTTTATATTGATGCGCAAGTAATTCAACTTCTTGGTCTGGAACTTGGCCAATTACTTCTTCTTGTTTAGAAGCATCTTCAATAAACTCTCCTGGATGTTCTAGTGACTCAAAGTATCGCTTTATAGTGTACTTAGTGTTTGGAATTAGCCTTTTTTTAAGTACGGCTTCTAGTGTAATGTCTTCGGTAATTGGAGTACTAAAATCAAATCTAGTTTTAGTGCCAGTGATTGGGTCTACTAAATTCCAGTAGTCTAGTTCCCAAAGATTACCGTGTTCGTCTAGCCTAGAGACAAGTGATTGATTTAAATAGTTAGTCTCTAGTTTTTGACCATGTACTCGTTTAGTTGGCAGTAGTTGGTTTGCGTCACTTGGCGTAATAAAGTTTACAGTGTGATCCCTAACTGGTTTTTCAGGCTGTGGTTGATTTTGTTTTATAGACTTTAAGTAAAGTATTGTGTGAGTGTTTGCAAGTTCTTTGCTGAAGTCTACTTTTTCAGTTAAAGCAGAGTCTTTATACCAACCTGCGTAAGTGTATCCTTCTTTTTGATAAATATGTTCTTTAAGCGGAGTTCCTTTTTTAACGATGTCAAAAATAACTCTTTGTGCACCATCAAAATAAGAGACTGCAACAAGGCCGTGTTTATCAAGTTCAGGACCTATCTTATCGGTGTCGGTAGTAATGTCGTATCTGGCAATTAGTCTTAGCTCTGATTTTGTCCATTTCGGGATTGACACTTCTTCGCCTGGTTTTAGATCTACACGATTCCCAGTTGGGTCAATGTAGTACCAACCTA
>CALISC010000080.1 GCA_938041945.1 uncultured Acholeplasmataceae bacterium
AAAACCACATACAGCGAGAATCTTTTTTTAAATATTTTTTTATGCATATACGCTTCCTTTTTTTAGTTTCATAAATATACTTGCTAAGATACACGTAAATTACTCAAAAATAAAAAAAGCACTAAAACGAGTGCTTTTTTGAAAATCTTTTAAATGGTGCTCGATATCGGGGTCGAACCGATATGGATTTCTCCGTACGATTTTGAGTCGTATGCGTCTGCCAATTCCGCCAATCGAGCAATTTGACAAAATTTACATTTTGTCAATTGGACATATTCCAAGCAGTTTTAAGCCTTTTTCTAAAACTAATCTTACGAAGTAAAGGAAGCATTGATTTGCGTTTTGAACTAAACTATCTTCAACTATAAAATGAGTTTGTGCGTATAGTTTGTTAAAACTAGCACATACATTAAGCAAGTATTTAGCAACAGTAGAAGGCATTAAAGTCTCGGCTGCTTTTTCAATAGTTTCTTTAAAACTATCAATTAATTTTAACACAGGCCAAAAATCTTTGGTTAAATATTTAGAGTCAAACTTAATAAAGTCAGGAGTTTGGCCTTCTAGTATAGAAGCAATTCTAACAACTGTGTATTGAATATAAGGACCAGTTTGACCTTCAAACTTCAAGGCTTGGTTTAAGTTAAACTCAAAGTCCAGGGTTCGGTCGTTTTTAAGGTCATTAAAAATGATTGCACCAACTCCGATTTTTTCAGCAAGATAATCAATTTCCTTAGTTTCTGGTCTTTTTTCTAAAATTATATTTTTAGCGTCAGCGATTGCCAGGTCAAGCAAGGATTTTAAACCTTTAGTTTTACCTTCTCTCGTGGACATTTTTTTACCGTTTGTCAAAACCAGTCCAAAGCTAACGTGGGTAATGTTGGTGTCAATTCTGTAGATTTTAGTCAGTCTTTTAAGTTGCTCGAAGTGCAGTTTTTGTTCGTTTCCAACAACGTATAAAATATCGGTGAAATTATGTAGTTTTTTTCTGTATTCAAGGGCCGTTAAATCACGAGTTAAATAAAGAGTTGCGCCGTCTGAACGAACAAGTAAAGCAGGTGGTATGTCTTCGCCTAGTCTAACAATTTTAGCACCTGCGTCTTTTTCTAGGACTTTCATTTCATTAAGTTTGGCTAAAACTGGCTGCATCTTGTCATTATAAAAAGATTCGCCTGAAATATTTTCAAACTCAACGCCAAGTGTACGATAAACTTTTAAAAATTCAGCAATAGATATTTCTCTAAATTGACGCCAAAGCTCTAGGTATTTTTCTGATTTGTCTTCAAGTTTTTTAAAAATTTCTCGTGCTTTGTCTTCAAGTGCAGGGTTATCTTCGGCTTCTTTGTGGAAACGCACATATAGAGATTGCAAATGATCAAGTGGGTTTTTTTGAAACTCAGCGGTATCTAGCCAGTTTTCATAAGCATAAATCATCTT
>CALISC010000081.1 GCA_938041945.1 uncultured Acholeplasmataceae bacterium
TTTTTAAAAATAACTCTATTTCTTCTGCTAATTTTATTTTTTTAAGAACAGTATTTTTGCATATCGGAATAAATATAACCGATCCATCTAAAAATGTTATTTCACTTTCTTTGCCACAATCTTTTATTTCTTTGATTGCTTTGATGTTGATCAACTGACACTCATATTTATTGATTTGATTTGTCTGAATAAAACAAGTTTTTGAATCTAAATAAACAGGTGTTAGTCTGCTAAGTTTAAACTTTTTTTCAACAGCATTTTTATATCCTGAGTAATTTGTTAAATTATTTTGAAGTAAAGTATCTATAAACTTTTTATTTGTGATAAAAAGTTGTTCGGGGGTTTGGCATAGTTTATATACATAAAGTGAATTTTTAACATTTTTAGTATATTTATACATTAACCAATAGAACCCTTCATTTCTAGTTTGATCAGCTTATTTAGCTCAACACTATACTCCATCGGCAATTCTTTGGAAAATGGGTCAATAAAGCCCATAATGATAAGTTCAGTTGCTTTCTTTTCATCAATTCCGCGAGACATTAAATAAAACAATTGTTCTTCGCTAATTTTTGAAACTTTAGCCTCGTGTTCCAAAAAAGAGTCTGAGTTATTAACGATGTTGATTGGTGTAGTGTCTGATTTTGAGACTTCATCCATTAAAATAGTGTCGCATTCAATGTGGGAAAAAGCAGAGTGTGCTTGTTTAGAAAAGTAAACCTTGCCGCGATAATCAACAATGCCGCCGTTTTTCGCAACACTTTTTGAAACTATAGTTGAAGAAGTGTTTGGTGCCAAGTGTATCATTTTTGCACCAGTGTCTTGGTCTTGACCTTCGCTGGCAATTGCAATAGACAAAGCTTTACCTTTAGCATAAGGCCCAGCTAAAATAGTTGACGGGTATTTCATGTTGATACGAGACCCCATATTGCCATCTATCCACTCCATTTCACCAAAACTCTCAACATGCGCTCTTTGTGTAACTAAGTTTAAGATGTTTTTAGACCAGTTTTGAATTGTTGTGTATCTACATTTTGCGTTTGATTTCACAAAAATTTCAACTACTGCTGCGTGTAGAGAGTCTTTTGAGTAAAGTGGCGCAGTGCATCCTTCCACGTAGTTTAAGTAACTATAGTCTTCACAAATTATCAAAGTACGTTCAAACTGTCCAAACCCGCTTTCGTTCATACGAAAATAAGACTGCAGAGGTTCCTTGATTTCTACGTTTTTTGGAACATAGATAAAAGAACCTCCACTCCAAACTGCTGTATTTAAAGCAGCGTATTTGTTGTCATCATATTTAATAATTTTGCCAAAATACTCTTTAAAGATTTCTGGATATAAACGCAGACCAGTGTCTGTATCTAAATAAATCACACCTTTTGCTTCAAGGTCTTTCTTAATTTTAAGATAAACTGCTTCCGACTCAAACTGAGTAGTAACACCCGCTAAATAACTACGCTCAGCCTCAGGTATACCGATTTTTTCAAACACAGTTTTAATTTCAAGAGGTACTTCATCCCAAGAGTTAGTTAATTTGCTTGATTTGATGTAGTATTTAAAATCTTGAAAATCAATAAAATTCAAGTCAGGACCCCACTTAGGGTTAGACAGTTCTAAAAACTTTTCAAAGGCTTTTAGTCTAAGTTCAAGCATCCATTCTGGTTCATTTTTAGATTCAGATATTTTTTTAATTATCTCTTTGTTAAGCCCTTTTCCAAGATTGATTTCAGGCTTTGTGTCAACACGAAAACCCAGTTCATAGCCTTGATTTATTGCAGTATCTTTTAAGTTATCAAGAACTTCTTTATCTTTAATTTTTCTTTTTTTCATAAGGCATTTAAGATTTCTTCAAAGGCTTTCCAGGCAAGTGTTGCGCATCTTACTCTTGCAGGAAACGCCTTAACTCCAGAAAAAGCAATCAGTTCGCTGTTTGTAAAATCTGGTGAAATTTCTTTTCCTTTAACAATTTTAAAATAATTAGAAATTATTCGCTTAGCATCTATTATTTCAGTATTTTCAATAGTTTTGCAAAGTACAGATGCTGCCGCACAAGAAATTGAACAACCTTTAGAAAGATGTCTAACTGAAGTTATTTTGCTATCTTTTACCATAACTTCAATTTCTGCAATATCACCGCAACTCGAGTTTACTAATTTTAAGTATTTAGCCTCAGGTTTTTTTTCAAGCCCCTTGTTGTAAGGATTACTTGAATGAAACATAATAACTTCTCTGTATAAATTATTTAGTTGAACACTCATTTTAAACTCCTTGGAAAAATTCAATTAGTTTCTTAGTGGCGGAAACAAATCTATGCACATCTTTTTTATTATTATAAATTCCAAAAGATATCCTAAGGGCACTTTCTACATCTAAATTAGTAAATGCTAAACCTGAGCAATGTTGACCTGCTCTTAGACAAATTTTTTCCTGATCGTAAAAAGTTAAGGCGTCGTGTGGATGCACACCCTTGATATTAAAAGAAATAATTCCACTTTCAGGCACTTTTGTATACAATTCAACTTCGCTAATCTTACTAAGTTCAGTGTAAGCAAGGTCTGTGAGTTCTTTTTCGTGCTTTTCTATATTTTGCATACCAATTTCCATTAAAAACTTTAAACTTTCGGTAAATGAAATTGCTTGGCTGATTGCGGGTGTTCCTGCTTCTAAATTAGCAGGAGCTGGATTGTAAATGATTTCTTTTTCATCTATACTTTCCACCATTTGTCCACCATACTCAAAAGCATTTAGTTTTTTTAAGCTATTTAATTTGCCTGCGAGTACACCAAGACCATTTGGACCGTATGTTTTGTGCGCTGAAAACACCAAGAAATTACAATTTAGTGCTTGAATATCTATTTTAATTCTAGCTGCAGCCTGTGCTGAGTCTACAATTAAAAGAATACCTTTTTCTTGGCAAATCTTAGCAATTTCTTTAATTGGAGTTACATAGCCAAAAACGTTTGAAATATAGGTTAGTGAAACTACTTTAGTTTTTTCAGTTAGTGCTTTTTTAAAGTTTTCAACTGTAATTTGGTTATTTTCGTTTAGTTTAATGTATTTAATTTTAAAACCGATTTTTTTGCTTTGTTCAAAAAACGGCAAAAAATTAGCATTGTGTTCTAAAGTAGATGTTAGAAACTCATTGCCTTTTTGAATAAAATTAGCAATAGAGTTTGCAATTATATTAAGGCCATTAGTACTACCTTTTGTGTAGATGATTTCTTTATCTGTGCAATTTAAAAATTCAGCGACTTTTTTCTTGCTCTCAAGATAAAGTTCAGTTGCTGTGAAGCCATGTAAGTATGCACCTCTAAAAACATTAGTACCATTCTTTTTTAAAAAGTCGGTTTCTGCTTTAATTTGTTTGTTTAATTTAAGTGCAGTCGCCGCAGTATCTAAATAAACATAACCAGGATTATTTTTAAAAAACGGAAAAAATTTTCTTACTGATTTCATAGTTTTTCACTCAATTGTTTTAGGTAATTTTGTTGTATTTTTTCATCTGGTATAATCTTGAAAAAAGGCTCAACAAACCCATATAAGATAATTCTTTCGGCTGTGTTTTTGTCAATTCCTCTAGAGTTTAAATAAAACAAAACATCGGCGTTTATGTTGCCACTGGCTGCGGAATGTCCTGCTTCTACATCAAATTCTTTTATTTCAAGAATTGGATTTAATTCCATTTTTGCATTATCTTTAATGAAACCTTTTAGTTTCTCGAAGTGTTTTGATTTAGCCATTTTATTTTCAATCTGGCCAATGTAGTTTAGCCTAACATACGATTCTTGAGTTGCAACTGCTAAACCAGATGAGTAGATTTCTGAGTTTTTTGCACGGTTTGTCGCAATTAAATCAACATCTATAGATTGTGTTTTATTTGTAACAGTTAGTAAATTAAATTGTAGTTTTGATTTAATGCCTGTTGTATTTAGATTGATTTTTATTTTTAGGTTATCCGAAACTATGAATAAGTGAATCAAAATATCAGATTTTCCTGTTAGATTAACATTAAAATCTAGTATTCCTGCACTTTTTAATTCAATAAACACAGTTCCCGTTAAGTTAGCACCAAATTCTAGTTCAACAAAAGAAGCATCTTTAATTTCAAGATGCTTAAACTCAAATGAACCGCTGAAAACAGTTTTAACTTTTTTTAAATTATTTATGCTCTGCATTTAACCAAGCGTAGCCTTCTTTGTTAATTTTTTCAATTAAAGTAGCGTCACCTGTTTTAACGATTTTACCATTAAGTAAAATATGGACAAAGTCAGGTTTGATGTGTTTCAAAATACGCTCATAGTGAGTAACAATAATTACGCCTAAATTGTTATTTTTAACTTCTTCTAAAATTGCCTTACCGACGCATTCTAAAGCATCTACATCAAGTCCAGAATCTATTTCGTCAAGTAATGCAAACTTAGGTCTTAAGACTTTTAGTTGAATAATTTCATTGCGTTTTTTCTCACCGCCAGAAAATCCAACATTTGCTTCTCTGAACACAAACTCTTTGCTAAGTCCAAGTCCTTGAGTGGCTTTTTCAACTTCGTTGATGAAGTCAAATAATTTAAAATCTTTTTGGGTTTTTTGTAGAACTACTTCTCTTAAAATATCAACATTCTTAACGCCAGGTATTTCGGTTGGAGTTTGAAACGCCAAAAAAAGCCCAGAGCGACTGCGCTCATCTGTGGGCATTTCAAGGATGTTTTGTTGATTTAAATAAACTTCTCCACTTTCAACGGTATATAAAGGATGTCCCATTAAGGAAGTCAAAAGTGTAGATTTACCAGTTCCGTTTGGTCCCATAATTACGTGCACTTCTCCACTTTTAACTTCTAGAGAAATGTTTTTCAGAATTTGTTTATCTTCAATTGAAACTGAATAATTTTTTATTTTAAGTGTGTTCATTTCACAACCTCACGATTTTTTGTTTCAAGACTCTTGTACCTGAATTTTTAATCCCTTGACGAATTCTAGCGAGCAAATTGTAAACCCTTTTAATTAGAAAACCCGTTTGTTTGGCGATTTCACTTGGTTTAAGACCTTTTAAGGTAAGTGAGTAAACCAACGCTAAGTCTTTGTTTTTAAACTGAATTTCGGCAACTTCAGGTTTTTCTTGTTCATATGAATACTGTTCCATGTTGTCACTTACCAAAAGCACATTATCAATTATTTCGTGGTCTATATTGGTAATATGCTGTGCTTTTTTGTAGGCGCTTTTAAGTTCTCTTGTAAGTCGTCTTAAGTAAATTAGTTCAAAGAAACGCATGAAGGTTTTGTTAAAAAGTTCAGAGTAACTTTCAATTGCGGTTTTTAGCGAAACTAATCCTAGGTGAACCAGGTCTTCTAAAGATAGACTGTAGATGCGTTTACTCAAGGCTACTTTGTAGATAAAGGCTTTGTATTTGTCAAAAATGATTTTTAAACTGGTTTGGTCATAATGACACTGAACTAAATAAATAAGTTCATAGTCATTATAGTTAATCATTTTAATCCTTTCTAGTCATTTCATTCATCACTATCGCACCAGCAACAGATACGTTTAGTGAGTTGATTTTTCCAATCATTGGAATGGTCACAGTATCATCAGAAAGTGAAATCAGGTTTTTTCTAACACCTAGTCCCTCGTTTCCAAGAATTACTGCAATTTTGTCTTCTGCTTTTAAGCAGGAAACTGATTTATTTGTATTTAAAGTAGTTGAGTATACTTTAAAGTTGTTTTCTTTTAGAGTTTCAATGGCTTTGGAAATACTTTTGACCATTGAAATTTGTACTTTAATTGCAGCGCCAGCAGATACTTTTAAGACGGTTGGTGTAACTTTAACTTGTTCTCTACTGGAAATTACAACTGAGTCAATCCCAAAAGCCTCAGCACTTCTAAGTAAAGCACCAAGGTTGTGTGGGTCTTGAATTGAATCTAAGATAATGATTTTTTTAATATCTTTTGTAAGTAGTTCTGCTAATTCAAAATATTTAAATTCACTAGCATTGACAGCAATTCCTTGGTGGTCTTTGGTATTCGTTAATTTAAATAAGCGTTCTTTTGTAACTCTTTCAATTTTTGAGTTATTTTGATTTAAGAACTCTAAAAATTTTTGGTCTGCAAACTTTTCATCTAAATAAACGTTGAAGATTGGAAAACGATTCAAAACCATTTCTTTAACAACATTTTTACCAAAGTAAATCATTTTTTACTGTCTTCCGGTAAGTTATTGGAATCTCTAAAGAAAACAATTGCGTTGTGGATTCTTTTTTTAGTCCAAGCGACAATGTTGGTAAACAGATACATCAGTGGCCAACCGGCTTGTAGTAGAATAACTAACAGCAACAACTCTTGAACATTTAATGCGTTTCCGCTGTAGTAGCCAACTTTAAAGATTGGAGCAATTGCAAAGAATTCAGACATAAATGTGACAAGCACGATGAAAATAGAAATCATAGTAGTAACGAGCATTCCACGTTTGAAGTTCATCGGCAGACAAATTTTGTGCAGAGTAATTAAACAAATTGTAGTTGCACTGTAAACAATTAAGGTTGGAATAACTCTTTCGTGACCCTGTGCGGTTAAGTTTAGAGTTTTACTTAAACTATAAATCAAGACACTTTCTAGAATTATTGTTAAAGCACTTGGCATGGATTTTTTAATAATACTCCACAAGAAGTTGCCTTTTTTAATTTCACTGTTGTTGTATTCTAGCGCTAAGAAAAAGGAAGGAATACCAATCGCTAAACTTTCAATTGGAACTAGTTGAATTGGCTCAAGCGGATATGCTCCTCTTCTTGCAGCCGCTAAGTAAATTGCAATCAAAGAAAGCACGACTGAGAAAATTGTTTTTGTAATGAACAAAGTAGTTACTTTTTCAATGTTGTTAATGACTCTGCGGCCTTCTGCAACAATTTTTGGCATTGATGAGAAGTTTGAGTCCATCAAAACGACCTCAGCGACATTTCTAGCGGCTTCAGAACCTTCAGCCATCGCAATAGAAGTGTCGGCTTCACGCAGCGCTAAGATGTCATTGACACCGTCTCCGGTCATCGCAACAGTTTTTCCTTTTTCCTTAAGGGCTTGAACGAGCAGACGTTTTTGAGTTGGGTTAACTCGGCCAAAAATAGTGTATTCTGTACAAATATTTTCAATTTCTTCGTCTTTGACGTTTTCTAGTGAGATATATTTGTTGTAGTTTTCAATTTCAACGCGCTCAGCAATTCTTGAAACTGTCAGTGGATTGTCACCTGAAATTACTTTAATGTCAACACCCATAGTTTTGAAAAACTTAATGGTGTCAAGTGCGTCTGTTCTAATAGTATCCTCAATTACAATTAAAGAAAGTGGAGTTACGTCTTGAGGAATTTTGTCACCAAGCGGAGCCTTGGTGTAGCCAAACACAAGCACTCTAAAACCTTCTAAGATGTATCTTTCTACGTTGTCGTTAATTTGTTTAAACTTAGATTTAATGATGTATTCAGGCGCACCTAGATAAAAGGTACCGACTTGTTCAAACTCAATCGCTGAGTATTTGCGACTACTTGAAAAAGGAATGTAGGCATTGTGTTTTAATGCAAAGTTATTGCCAAAACGTTCAATTAACGCAGAGTTTGTAGGGTTATCTGAGTTGTCAATATTTAAAAAAGCCTGCAGTAGTTGTTCATTTGAATATACAGATTCAGTTTGATTGAAGTCCATTGACATTTTTACAGACATTGAGCCATCAGTAATTGTTCCGGTTTTATCTAAACAAAGCACGTTTATGCGAGCCAAAGTTTCAATACAGTATAAGTTGTGAACCAAAGTGTTGTGATTAGCAAGACGAAGAACACCAACTGACAAGGCAACTGAAGTTAGTAAGAACAGACCAGTTGGAACCATTCCGACCATCGCACCTGCTGTTTTTTCAACGGCGCTCTTGTAAACTGCTGAGTTGCTGAAGTTTAGATGGTTTGTAGAAAAGTAAAATAAAGTAAAGCCGATTGGAATAATTAAGACAGTTAAGATAGTAATTAACAGTTTAAGTGATTTAAGCAGTTCAGATTTGTTTTTCTTAACTTTTCTAACCTGGCTAGTTAGTTTTTCAATATATACGTTTTTACCAACTGCCACAACTTGTGCAACACCAGTTCCAGAAACTACGAAACTTCCGGCGTAAAGTGCTGCTTTTTTGTCTTTAACGATAGCGTCAGACTCACCGGTTAAAAGTGCTTCATTAACTTCAAGGCCGCCATCTGAAACTAGCACACAGTCGCACGGAATTTGTCTACCTGGTTTTAAAATAATTAAATCATCTAAAACAATTTCTTTTGATTTAATTTCTTTTTGACTGCCTTCCCTTAACACAGTAATTGTAGGTTGCTGCAAGATAGTTAATTTTTCAATAGTTAATTTTGCTTTAATTTCTTGAACAATTCCAATTATTATGTTAATAGTAGTAACTACTAAAAACACCAAGTTTTGAGGTTTTGCACCAACTGTAATTAACCAAACAGCAAGTGGGTACATGATTAAGTTAAACAGTGTAAAGATGTTGGTAAAGAAAATCGCGAAATAACTTTTTGAAGTTTTAGTTTTAGAGTTGTTAGTCATCCCAAGAATTCGTCTGTTTTCCGCTTCTTGGTTGGTTAAACCAGTTTCAACATTTGGGTTGTAGCGAACGACTTTAATTTCTTTTTTGCGAGGTTTCTTTGCCTTCTTTTCTTTTGGTTTAATTTCAGCGTAGCGTTGTTTTAGTTCATCTGGAATTTCGTGTAGTTCAGCGCTTTCTTCAACGATAGTTACAGTTTTTTTAATTAAACCTTTTTTGCCATCAAACATATTTTTTAATTTTTCAAATGAAAAACCATAGCCTGAAAATTTAATATACTTGTCTGCTTTTGCTTTAATTTTAGCAGCATTTTCAGTTAATAATTTAAC
>CALISC010000082.1 GCA_938041945.1 uncultured Acholeplasmataceae bacterium
TTGTAGTTTGGTTTAACTTTAGTTGGTTTTTTAACAGTCTTAACAGCAGCAATTATTAACTCACTTTGTTTAGATTTAGGTTTTTTTAACTCCAAAATCTCGTCGTTTTTGACTTTAAGTTCAATAAAAGGTGAGGTTTGCGCTTGGTAGTTATAAAGTCTGCGTTTATCTAAGTCAGTGTATATAGTGTAAACCTCACCTGAGCGGTTAAATCTCGCGGTTCGGCCTTGTCTGTGCTCAAAAATCGCTTTGGTTTTAGGCACATCTAAGTTAAAAACATGGCTGAAGTTAAGGTCAATTCCACGTGAAAACAAGTCAGTCGCGACTACTACTGAGTATTTTTCTTGCGTTAGTTCTTTATAAATTCTTTGGCGTTCCTTTAAATCTAGATTGCCAGAAATTAAAACAGTATTTGGAATTTCTTTGACAATTTTTTTATAAACTTTTTCAAGTTCTGCTTTTTTTGAAACAAAAACGAGCGCAGTGTACGGATTTTTTGCTTTCAGTAAAGTAACTAAAGTTTTGATTTCTTCACCAATTTCTGCTCTGGCTATATAGTGTTTTAAATTAAGGCAAGAGTTTGTTTCTTCAAGCATTAAAAAAGAGCCAAAAAAAGCCTTGATAAAAGGTTTCATAGACTTTTTAACTGTGGCTGAAACTAAAATAAAACGTGCTTTTTTAAAGTACGCAAAAACTTGGTTAAGTTCTTCCATAAACTCAACTTCAAACATAAAGTCAGCCTCGTCTGCAACTAAAAACTTAAACCCAGTTTGGTTAAAAGCACCTGCTTTAATTAACTCAGTTGCTTTTTTTGGGGTTAATATAAAGATCTGTTTGTTTGCGAAACTAGGTTTTTTGGCGTCTAAATAAACTTTTTTGGGAAATAAACGTTCAAAAACTAAAGAGGTTTGTAGGCAAAGTTCGGTAGTTGGACACAGAACTAAGGCTTTGTCTTCTGGTTTTAAACTAAAGTAGAGCGGAACTAAATACGCAAAAGTCTTGCCAACTCCGGTTTTAGCCGAAATTACTGTGTTGGCGTTTTGCTTTAAAATTGTGTCTATTGCTCTTTTTTGAAAAGCAGTGAACTCAGATATATTTAATTTTTGAAAAATTTCTGTAAACTCTTTCATCTCTTTAATTTTAACTTATTTTAAAAGCATTTGAAACTAATTTTAAAAATTACTCTGCTTCAAAAAAACCACTATTTAAGTCGCTTTTTGATTTAATTTCTCTAAAGTTAGAAAGACCAACTCCAAATAGTCGAATCGGCTCGCCAATTTCTAGTTTTTCTTTAATAAAGTCTTCAAGTGAATTTTGAATGTCAAACACGCTAGAAATATAGTGCATTAAAGTTTTTGCACGAGTATAAGTTTTAAAGTTAGTGGTTTTAAACTTAAAGTTAACAGTTTTTGCCTCAAGTCCAAAGTGTTTAAGTTGGGCGGCTAAGTCTGCGTAAATTGGCTTGATTTTAGCAATGATTGCTTCAAGTGAATCTACTGCGTAGTTCAAAGTAACTTCTCTTGACATGCTTTTGGGAACACTTGTTTGATATGGCTCAATAAAGTCTTTAGAGTGGCCAGAGACTGCTACCATAATTTCTAAAAGATGTTGTGGGCGATAAAGTTCTGCTAACTTTTTTTGATTTTCTTTTTTAATAAAGTCAGAAAGAGTATAGATCTCAAGTTCTTGTAGTGCCGTGGTTGTAGATTTGCCAAAACCGTATAGTTTGCCAAGCGGCATCCTGTAAATTTTGCTTTCAATTTCTCTGCGGTAAAGTGTAGAAATGCCTAAAGGTTTATCTAAGTCAGAGGCAATTTTGGCTAAATACAAAGTTTCTGAAATTCCAATCGAAACAGGTAGTTTATATGCATCCATTAAATGTTTTTGAATTTGCTTAGCAAGTTCAAGTGGCTCAATTTTGTTTGCTTCTAAGTAATCTGTAAAGTCAACGTAAGCCTCGTCAATTGAGGCAATTTGTATTTTGTTGGTAAAAGTAAACAAATAGTCAAAAAATAGATTAGAAAAATGCTTGTATAATTTAAAGTCGGTTGGCACTATTACGATTTTTGGGTATTTTCGTTTAGCCTCAATAATCGTCATTCCAGACTTTATTTCAAAACGACGAGCAGAATAAGAAGAAGTTGAAACTACTCCTTTGTTTAAGTGAGACTGATCTGAGCCCACGACAAAAACAGTGTGTCTAAGATAAGGTTCTTTTATCATGTGACACGCTGCAAAAAACTGGTCTAAATCTAAATGAAAGATATAGGTTTTTTTCATTCTGCTCCTTTAAATATGGTAAAATAAAAAAGTAATTGCGAGGTGAATGCTGTGGCTGAAGATAAAAAAGTTGAAAATCTCCACATATATACAATTATCAAAGGGATCAATAAAATTGGGGAGAAAAAAATATTATACTGATACATTGCTAGATGAATTCCATAGAGAACAACAATCCAAAATAATTGTTCATACATTGGATTTTTATAAGGAGAAAGACATTTTTTCAAAAAATCTGCTTGTTTTCCCTTCTCCATAATTTGCTTTAAATGCCCTAATTCATGAAAAAAGATTGTTGAATAAATCACAGAATTAAGTGAATATTTTTTAGGGAAAGAAATGTAAGTAACATTAGGATTGTTTTCATCAAAGGTAGCTTCTAAATCTTCAAAAGCTTCTTGGGTATAGCTAAGTTCAATTTTTCAGTTATCAACAACTGGTATGTTTGGCATTCAAGCTTTTTCTAACACTTGCTTGACATCAACTTCCCCTTTCTTTGCAAAAACAGACCAAAATATTTGAGATAATGCCATTACAGAAAAAGTAATCAAGAGATAGACATTTAACAAAACCATAAAATCTTGTCTTATATTTCTAGAAACCAGAGCAAGACCTCATAATCCAAGAAAGATTGAGAAAATAAGCGACAAAACAGGCAAGACAGGTAGCTAAGATGAGCTTGGTC
>CALISC010000083.1 GCA_938041945.1 uncultured Acholeplasmataceae bacterium
CACAGTTATGTAATTACTGACGCGATTCGTGATGGCAAAGTTTTGAAATTTAAAGTTGATTACAACAACGTTAAACCTGATTTTAAAACAGCAGAAACTGAAAAAAATGAAGAAGTGCTAAAAGAATTAGAAAACAGCAAAATGTTTTTACACCCTGACCGTATTCACGAAATTTCTAAACATATTCTAAAGGTTTTCAATACTAAAACTCACCGTAACGAATACATGAATTTAAGCGAAAAAAGAAAACATGGCTTTAACGCTATGTTTGCAGTTCAAAGCATAGAAGCAGCAAAACTATACTACGAAGAACTAAATAGACTGCAAAACGAAACACCTGATAAAAAACTAAAAATCGCTACTATTTTTAGTTTCAATCCAAACGAAGAATCTAAAGTGATTGGAGAAATCGCCGACGAGGCTATTGGTATTTCTGCCCTAAATACAACTGCTAAAGAATTTTTAAGTAAAGTAATTTCTGATTATAACCACAATTTTAACGCAAATTATGCCTTGAATGACAATGATTTCCAAAACTACTACAAAGACCTTTCACAAAGAGTCAAAGAAAGTCAAGTAGATTTACTAATTGTTGTAGGTATGTTTTTAACCGGTTTTGATGCACCTAAATTAAATACACTTTTTGTTGATAAAAACTTAAGATACCACGGTTTAATTCAAGCATTTTCTAGAACTAACCGAATCTTAAACGAAATTAAAACATTTGGCAATATCGTGTGTTTCAGAGACCTTGAAGACGCAACTAAGGAAGCGATTAAGACTTTTGGTGATGAAAATAGCACAAAAATCATATTAGAAAAAAGTTTTAATGAGTATATCAACGGCTTTAATGACACAGACAGTGGTGAAATTAAAAAAGGATATGTTGAAATTTGCAACGAACTTTTAAAGAGATTTCCAGAACCAACAGAAATCGCTTTAGAAGTCGAGAAAAAAGCATTTGTACGTCTTTTTAGCGAACTAATTAAAACTGAGAACATCTTAAAAAACTTTGATGAGTTTGGTACTTTTAAAAAAATTATCACCGATAGACAAATGCAAGACATGAAAAGTACATATATTGATATTAGAGAAGAAATTCTAAAAAATAAAAAAACTGAAAGCGCAGAAAATAACCACATTGACTATTCAGATGTTGACTTTCAAATTGCATTGCTTAAGTCTGATGAAATAAGTTTAGATTATATCTTAAACTTAATACTAGAAAAAGCAAAAGAAAGCAATGACTTAGCAAGTATCAAAGCAGAAACTAGTAGATTAATTAAATTAAATTTAGATGACAGAGCCAAAGAAACGCTTGTATTAGACTTTATCGAATCTACTGACTTACTTAAGTTAAACGATAAAGATGATATTATCACTGCGTTTTATACTTTTGCTAAAGAAGCAAAAGAATTAGAAATTAATAGACTAATCAAAGAAGAAAACCTTAAAGATGGAGCAAAACGTGAAATTCACAAGGCAATTGAAAAAGGCTGTTTTGAAAGAAGCGGTGATACTCTTGACCATATAATCCCGTCGGCTTCTCGCATTGGTGGAAAAAGAGAGAAAATTAAAAACAAAGTACTGTTGAAAATTAACAGAATTGCTGAAATCTTTATGGGAATTTAATTTAATTTATTTATTTTCTTATAAACAAAATTAAAAACAACTGGAGATAAAAA
>CALISC010000084.1 GCA_938041945.1 uncultured Acholeplasmataceae bacterium
GCTTCTCTTAAAAGATAATATCTAAAAGCATCTACTCCATATTTTTTAATTTCATCATAAGGGTTTACAACATTACCCCTTGACTTAGACATTTTTTGGCCGTTCATTAAAATCATGCCTTGGTTGAATAACTTCTGAAAAGGCTCGGGTTGAGAAACAAGGCCAAGGTCGTATAAAAACTTATGCCAGAATCTTGAGTAAAGTAGGTGACCTGTTGTGTGTTCCTTGCCACCAACATAGAAGTCTACTGGCAACCAACTGTCTAACAATTTTTTGCCGGCTTTAGAGTTAAGTGGAACAATTCCGGCGGCAGTTTTTAAAATATAGGCAATATAGTACCAAGAGCTACCTGCAACTTGCGGCATAGTGTTTGTGTCATATGCACAAATTTCGCCGTCTTTTTCAAAACTTACCCACTCAGGACAATTAGCAAGTGGGCCCTCTCCAGTTCCAGAAGGCTTAATTTCGTTTAGTTTTGGCAGCACCAACGGTAGGTCTTTGTCGTCAAGTAAGTGAACGTTTTTGTTAGAATCAAAGTAAAGCGGGAAAGGTTCACCCCAATAGCGTTGGCGCGAAAACACCCAGTCTCTTAGTTTATAGTTAACAGTAGTTGAGCCTGCCTTGATTTTTTTAAGATGTTGGTTTAAGGTTTTTTTAGCCTGTTCTATATTTTGTCCGTCAATTAGTGGTGAGTTTACATGCAGACCATCTTTGGTGTAAGGCAGTTGATTTTCAGGTACATCAATAATTTTAATGATATCAAGGCCATATTTACTTGCAAACTCAAAATCGCGCTCGTCGTGAGCAGGTACAGCCATTACAGCACCAGTTGCGTATTTAAAAAACACGTAGTCGGCAACCCAAACAGGAATTTCGCGACCTGTCAGCGGACACTTGGCGTACGCACCTGTGAAAACACCGGTTTTTTCGTGTTGAGTTTCGCGGTCAAGGTCAGTTTTTTGGGCGGCTAACTTGATGTAGTTTTCAACAGCGCGTTTCTCTTCTTTAGTAGTGATTTTTAAAGAAAGAGGGTGTTCTGGCGCTAAAACAATGTAGGAAAGCCCGTAAATTGTGTCAATTCTGGTGGTAAAACAAGTGATTTTTTCGCTGCTTTCTAAAACAGGAAAGTCAATTAGAGTACCTTCGCTTCTGCCGATCCATTTGCGTTGAGCGTCTTTGATTTCTTCAGGCCAGTCAACTAAATCAAGGTCGCGAATTAGTCTGTCTGCGTATTTAGTGATTTTAAGTACCCATTGTTTAAGGGTTTTTTTAAAAACAGGAAAATTACCGCGTTCAGAGACCATCAGACCGTTTTTGGCAGTAATTTCGTCGTTTGCCAAAACTGTGCCAAGTTCAGGACAAAAATTAACTTCAATGTCTTTAAGTTCAGCCAAGTCGTGTTCATAAAGTTTTTTAAAAATCCACTGGGTCCAGCGGTAAAACTCAGGGTCTGAAGTTGAAACGCTTTTTTGCCAGTCAATTGCTTTACCTAGGCGATTAAGTTGTTCCTTAAAATTAGCGATACTAATTTCCGTAATTTCGGCAGGTTGAGCGTTATTCTGAATTGCAAACTGTTCAGTCGGCAGACCAAAAGCGTCAAACCCCATAGTTTGCAGTACAGAAAAGCCTTTGGCTCTTTTGTATCTGGCCAAAATATCGGTAGCAACATAACCCTCAACGTGTCCAACATGGAGACCAAGCGCAGTCGGATAGGGAAACATGTCTAAGATAAAGTATTTGGGTTTAGTAGCGCTTTCTTTGGTTTCAAAAGTTTGTTCTTGTTCCCAAATTTTTTGCCATTTTTTTTCGTATTCTAAAAAGTTATTTTGCATAGTAAAGTTAGGTCCTGAAAAATATTAGATTAAAGTTAGTGTAAAGTGGTGCTTATACTTATTTTGCAGACTCAGCTTTAAGTGCCTCAAAATAAGCAACTAAGTCGCCAATTGTTTTAATTTCTCTGAGTTTAGTTTCATCAACTCTGATGTCGTGTTTTTCTTCAAACGCCAAAACTATTTCGACAGCGTCAATAGAATCGATTGCCAAGTCTTCTTTTAGTCTGGCAGTTGGCACAATTTTTTCGTCTTCAATATTTAGATTTGTTTTAATAATGCTTTTAATTTCTTCAAACATAGGCAATTTTTC
>CALISC010000085.1 GCA_938041945.1 uncultured Acholeplasmataceae bacterium
ATCTTGAAAAAACTGGTAAAGACAACAGTTTAAACGGTCAGTATGAAAGAATCGAAGAAATTAAAACTGACCAAAAAGTAGAAAATGGTGCTACTTATCAAGATTACTCAGGGCTTGATCATCAACTTTATGAAAAAGACACAACACACACTGGAAACAAACTAAATGCACAACTTAATGCTGGAGATAATTCAGTTGAAGTTTGCCAGTACTACAAATTAAAAGAAGTCGAAGTTAAGTTCAAAAAAACAGTAGGCATTGAAACTTTCAGTTACGAAACTCTTAAAGTTAAAAAAACAAGAAGTGTTGTATTACCTACATATACTTTGAAAAACACACATAACTTTACAGGTTGGGCATTGTCTGCAAACGGGCAAACTCAAAGTGAGTTTGTTATTGAAAAAAATTCAAATGGTTTAGAGATTTATGCACAAACTGAATATCAAAACAGAGTAATCACTTACACTGTCCGCAAAGAAAAAGCAGATGGCACATTTGACGAAAGCGATGAGACAAAGACTGGCAAAATTACCTCAACACACACAGTAAGTTATGCAAACCCAGACAGTTCAGTTTACCAAGAACCTACCTATAATAAAGCTACTTTAGTGGTAAATGAAGATAAAAGCCAAAACAAGGTTGTTATTACTTTACTTAGAAAAAAATTTACAATTGTGTTCGAAGTTTTAAATTATCAATTCAAAATAGATGATAAAAAAATTAGATATGGTGATAAAATCGGAGATATAAACATTAAAAATATTTTAGATTCTGGTTATTTTATTATTAAATATGAATTAGATGATATTGCTAAACCATTATTAGAAATAAACGAGCACATTGTTAGAAAAAATCATAAGATTAAAGTTTATGTGAGTGACGAGGAAACAAAAATCGTTGGTAAATACCCACAAACATATGTTGAAAATCCAGAAGGTATTCACGAAGTTGAAACAGTTGAATATAAAATAAAATACAAATATGTGTATAAAGACTATGTTTACGCATATAATCGCAAATATTATAAAGATAAAGATGGACATAAATATGAAAAATATCATGGTAAGTATTTTAGATTTGAAGATATCGTTTTTTTGCGATTACCATTAAGTAATATTTGGTTAAGTAAAAGAATTATAGATTATTCTCCTGTTAATGCAATCGCTACTATACCAAACGATAACGGTAATATAGAACATTCAATTTTAAAGTCAATTTTGGAACATATTAGCGCAATTTCTGGTTATAATTTTTCTTTACCTACATACGATGATGGCAAATTTTCACTTAAATTGGCATATGATAAAGGATACTATCATAAATTTCAAAAAATCGGAACTGACTATGGCAAAGAAGTTTTAGGAAAAAGCAGAATATATACAGAAAAATATCGTGATATTGATTTCGCCAAATCTATGCACGCGTCATTCTATAAATTTTGGGATGATTATCAATATTTTGATTATTGGCAGGTTGCAACCAATGTGAATAGAGATAATGTCTATTCATTTAGAAATAATGGTACTATGTATAACCGAGAAATAAATATTGTTAACGGCGTAGTACTAGCGTGTGAGTAATTTTATTAATGAATTCCTAATTGTAGACGCTATAAAATAAGCAAAATACGCACATTTTAAACAGAAACTAGAATCCATATCAAAACAGCAGTTTTAGACACAAAATTGCTGTTTTTTATGCATAAACAGTTGTTTATGCATTAGATAATGTCTTGAACTTTTAGCTAGTAATATTTTTGTGAAAGTTCAGGATAAATATTTTGTTTAAATATTTCAAAATTGTAGGTAGCGATTTCTTTTCAAGCAAACCTAGAATGGTAGAAATAAAGTTAATAAACTAAGATGCAATAACTCTGTAAGTTCCATGTACATTTTCTTCGCTACTAACATTTAAAATAGCAACCATCTATAACAAGTGCTAAATAAAAAACGGCTATATTAAGCCGTTTTTTATTTTAATTATCGCAAATTTAAAAATTTTTTAAAAATATAGCACTTAACTATTGACAGTGCTAAATAAATTATGCTAGAATATATGCGAACCAAAAAGGAGGTCTTGAAAAATATGCTAACAGGTAGAGAAAAATTAGTTTTAAAAGCGCTTGTGTCTGAATACATCAAA
>CALISC010000086.1 GCA_938041945.1 uncultured Acholeplasmataceae bacterium
TTACCATCGCCAGCAGCATTTTACGCATGGTTTCGGCTTGCTGGGCGCGCTCTTCGGAAGTGGCGAGGCTGTCCACACGGGCGAAGTGGGTGAGCTTCTGCACTTCGTCCACACCTTTGACCAGCTCGGCGACGGTGCTGTTGCAGCGTTCCGTGAGCAGCTCGCGCCAGTCGGGCACAAAACGCACAATGTCGGCTAAAAGCGTGGCGGCCACCGCATCGGGCAGCAAATCCAATTCGTTCACCATACGCGCCGCACCCAAAAGGTGCGCCAAAAGCGGCTCGCCCGCAGGCGTGGCCGCATCGGCAGGATAATGCGTCTCGGCCAGCGACAAGGCCGTCTGAAGCAGCTTTTGCGCAGGTTCGGGCAAACCGGCGGTGTGCGCGTCAAACCACGCGCGGGATTCTTGCATCGGTGCGGCGGGGATTTCCGGTGTTTGTCGTGTGTTGCTCATGGCGTGCCGTTTCTCCGTTTGTTTTGTTTCGACATAGCGGCTGTATTGTAGCAGCTTGCCCGTATTTTGCGACAAAGCATGTTTCAGACGGCCTGGGCTACCCAACTTGCAATAACATATAAACATCAAAATAAAACAAACAAATGCTAGTTTTGCTCTAAACGGCATTTTCTGTTTTCTGTTTTCAAGCAAAGAACAGTATCTTGAAAATAAAATATCAAAATTCATTTTAAATCTACACCTATCATTTTCACTAAGTTATTCTTAACAGTTTCTTTTAGTTGACATAAACTAACTTCCTTAATTTCAGCGATAGTCTTGTAAGTCTCTTCAATCATATAAGGTAAACAAGTTTTGCCTCTATATTTACCTGGTGCTAAATAGGGACTATCTGTTTCTATTAGTAAGTTTTTAAGTGGAATTCCTTTAACTACTTCTCTTAAAGCATCTGCATTTTTAAAAGTAACTATCCCAGTTACTCCTATCATAAACTGCATTTCATTTACAAACTTCAAAGCAATATCTAAATCACCGTCAAAACAATGAATAGAGCCTTTTAACTTACCACGATATGGATAAATTAATTCAAAAACTTCTCTGTAAGCACTTCTACCATGAATTACTACAGGTATGTTGTTATTAGAAGCAAATTCAATTTGCTTTAAAAAAATCTCTTTTTGCACATCAAAATTATCTTGGCGCCAATAAAGGTCAATCCCGATTTCGCCAAAACCCACAACTACATCTTTGTTTTCATGCCAAAGTTCAATTAACTCATCAAAATTGTCCAAGCAGTTTTGAGGGTCAATTCCAATAGTTGCAAAGCAACCGAATTTACGCGCAAGTTCAATAGTTGTTTTGTTGTCACTGCTGCCTGTTCCGCAAATTATGTATTTAGTGTTGTTAAGCACACACTTTTTTTGGTTTTCTTCACACATCTGGTCTCTGTCTTTTTCAAGAGATGCTAAATGTGCGTGGTAGTCAATAAAAGGTGCGTCCACTTTTAAGAAATAAATCCCGCTGCTTTTAATTGACTGCCAATCCAAGTTACGTCAAATAAGTTTTTTGCGTTTTGTTTATTGTCGTTAATTTGGTATTTAAAGTCAGGCTGAATTCCTAGTTCTGCTTCACTGTGAGCGGCTCTGATATCTTTCTTTTCAGTAACGTACACGTTGTTAGAAGAGTAATATGCAAGCATACCAGACGGCAAGTGGACAGGAGTTGTCGCAGACGCCCCACCTTGAGTTTTAAAGCCAATTACTTTGCCTAAGTTATTGTCTCTAAACATACCTGTAAACATTGAACCTGATGAGAAAGTAGAGCCTGAAGTTTGGACAAAATAGTTCTTAAAGCGAGGAACTTCAGCATTTGTGTATTTAGTTTGAACGGTAGTAGTTCTGCGTTGACCGGTAATTGGGTGATATTCTGAGTAAGTAATGGTTTTGCCAGGTCCCGCAATTAGCGCAGCCAGGTCTACAGCAGCCGCTACTACACCACCGCCGTTGGCAGCCAGGTTGATAACAATATTTTCAACGCCAGGGTGTTTGCTTTTGATTTCTTTAACTGCTTTAATATATTGTTTAACTGTACCTAAAATTTGGTCTCCGTTTTCATCTTCTTCATCAATTTCAAAGCCTTTTAAGTTAATAATGGCAGTTTTTCCGTCTTGGGAAACTGAGTATAGTTTTCTGTCAGAAAGTTTTTGTTTTGGCGTTAACAAACTCCAAAAATCAATAAAAAATTTACTTTCTTCAGGGTCATTGTTATCTGCGTAAAGAGAAACGTTTTCATGTTCATAGGTGTGTAAGTCTTTCAAGGCTTTTATCACTTCTCTCATCCCAAAATAGACATCGTCTGATTCGGTACTCAAAATTTTATCGCTAAACTTTTCAAGCGCATCATTTGCTGCTTTACGTAGAGGAATGTTTCCGTAAATTGTGTTAAAAAAGAAAGCCATAGTTTTCCAAGTAAAGCCAGAAACTGATTTTGGCATTTGAGATTTAAATGAGTTTACGTAGACATTTTCATCTTTCTCAACTTGAGCAATTGCACCGTCGCCTACCAGGGTATTTGTGTAAATTAGAGAACCAGTGTAGTAAGTTGCACGTTCATTTGTCTCTGAGTTTAAAATTAAAGAAAGAATTGCCAGTGGCAGCAGAACTTCTTCGTCTTTAGTTTGATAAGAACCTAGTTTATAGCGATTAAGTTCGTAAGTTAAAGGTCTTGCGTTAGTTAAACTTAGTTTAGTTCTCCTGTAGTTTGCGTAAGCAGGTTCAGGTTCGTTCCACGCTTCGTTGTAGGAAAATACCTCTTGTAAAAACACAGCGTCGCCAATTACGAAACGTTGTGCTGTGTGTTCGTAGATAAAAGTGTATTCTTCTTTTGGTAAATCTTGAGATTCAGGTTTAATTTTGCTAAATTCAATAACAAGTTTAACAATGGTTTTAGTCTTAGTTTCTTCAATTTCCATTTTTTTAACCAATTCATACTTGTGTCCTTGGTAGACGTATTCGTATTTATGTTGGTTAAAGTCAACAATACCGTCAAGTCCTTTAAAGAAGTTTTTAACAGAAATATATGGTACTTCTTCTTCAAGCATAGTAATGTTCATCAAAGGTGCGTTTGAACTTGTGATGTATTTACCTTTAATTCTGGTTTTGTGTCCCACTAAATCAGACTTAGTGCTGTGTGGTTTAAACTTAGGGTCATTTGCAGGTAGACTTAATTTATCTTTTAAATCAACTAGCGGAGTTAGTGGTGCTTCTGGTTCTGGATCGCCTTCAGTTTCATAAGTAGGATCTGGGTCTGGGTCTGGTTTCGGAGTTGGAGGATTTGGTTGTGGATCTGGATCTGGTTCAGGATTAGGTTTAGGTTGCGGACCAGGTGTTGAACTTTTTGGTACAACTAACTCAAATTCACGATAAAAATCTTCGTAAGTTGCTTTTAAAATAGCAGCAACTTCACTGTCACCTGGTTCAACTACCACAGTAGTTTTCTCTAGTCTAATTACATTTTTATTTGGTGTATCTAGTTCCCATTTAACAGTTTTGCCTTTGATAAGTGAATCTAGGTTAAAAGAAGACTTCAAGGTTTTTTGAGTTTCACCTTTTGCTAGTTTTAGTCTATATTCAAATAGTGCTGCTTTGTCTGAAGTCGAACAAGACGCCAGCGTCAAAGCAGTTAAAATTAAGGTAAAAATATATATAATTTTTTTTGGCATATTTCCTCCACAACATTAAATTGTGTCGCTAATATTATATAATAGTATAGACAAAAAGATACAATTTTATATTAAAATACTGCAAAAAAGGTGTATTATTTATGGAAAATCAATATATATTACTTAGATACGGTGACTTGATGTTGAAGGGCAAAAATATCAAAGCATTTAAAAAAGCAGCCAACCTTTTGGTTAAAGAAAAAACATCTTTACACTGTGTTAAGGTTGAGTTTTTATATGACCATGTTTTGCTTGAGTTTCTTGAGGAAAACAGACAAAAAGTAGTAGACTCACTTTACCTACTTACTGGTTTTTCTTCCTTTAGTTTTATTCACCTAGCAGATA
>CALISC010000087.1 GCA_938041945.1 uncultured Acholeplasmataceae bacterium
TTATATCTTATGTTATATCAAATCTATTTAAGCTAATGATGGCTTTATTTCTTTTTCCACTTGCAGTAAGTGTTTATTACAGAGAAGGATTAAAACTTTCAATGGCTTATATTATACCCATAATTATTTTATGTGTATTAAGTTATTTTTTATCAGGTAAAAGTCCTGAAAATCAATCTTTTTTTTCAAAAAAGTGTATATTTTTAAACACTTTTGCAATGCATTTTAGACATTTATTTGAAAACCACGAAACAAATCCCCTAACTAACGGAACATCTAGTTCTTTATCAAAACTTAAAAACTATTTACCCTGTTCGCTAAAACAGCGTTATATATAACATAATAGGCTAATAATACCTTGGATGTGGTATAATTTTTTGTGTTAATTTAACCCATGGAGGACATCAATGCTGAAAAGAAAAAAATACGAAAATGTTGCCGGAAAAGTTCATCCTCTTGCATATGTTGTGCTTGCATTTTTCTTAGTTTTAATCTCAATTACCATAGTTTTTATCACTCCAAGTGCAAAAACTAGATTTACCAACGAAATTCAAAAAAACTACTCTAATTTAAAATTTGGCCGTCAATTAGCAAACTCAGATAAATATACTCGCTACTTGCCAACTGAAAATATCTATACCCCAATTTCTCAAAGAAAACTATACTCAGTGTTAGAAAAATCAAAAACTGCTACCGAAAGTCTAGTTTTTGCTTACTACGGAACTAGAACACATAAAAACACTTTGGAAAATCTAGGGCCAATTAACGAAGAGTTTACTCGTTTATTTGATGGTTATGAAAACGCACAAACTAAAGTAGAAAAAGACGAAGAGTTTGCAAAAGTTACTGGCAAAAAAATATACTTTCTTGATTTACTTAAAAAACCAGTTGAAATTGAAGACGAAAAATACTACTATCCTGACTACAAAAACTTTAAGAAAAAATACCCAGGTCTGTATCAACCTAAATACAGTCAAACAATGCTTGTTTTCTACAAAGGTGAACTCCTTGATTTAAGTGCTGAAGAACAGCTTAAAACTACACTTGAATCACACTCAGACATCCGTCTAGAAGTTCAAAGATTTATTGAACTAATTGCTAAAAAAACTTTTAGAAAATAACTTTAAATGATTTTAAATCAATACATTAAACAAATTCAGGACGCAGCACCTGACTTTGACTTAAGTGCTCTAGATGTCTCTAAAAACCCTGATTTTGACTTAGCCTTGCCACTTTTTAAACTGGCTGCTTTAACCAAGCAAAAGCCTGCTGAGATTTTTCTGGCAATTGAACAAAAAATCGCTAATTTAAATATTATTCAAGAACTCGTTTTTTTAAACGGGTTTTTAAATATTAAACTAAATCAAGACAAGTTTAAAGCAGATTTATTTAAAGTTTTAGTTAAAGAAAACGCAAACTTTCCGGTTTTTGTAAAAAACAAGCGTAAATACTTTATTGACTACTCAAGCCCAAATGTTGCTAAGTTTTTCTCAGTTGGTCATCTAAGGTCCACAGTAATTGGAAACTCCCTTAAACAAATTTTGAAGTGCGCAGGCTCAGAGGTGTATGGTGAAAACTACCTTGGCGACTGGGG
>CALISC010000088.1 GCA_938041945.1 uncultured Acholeplasmataceae bacterium
CTGTAGCGGACTAGCTACGTTAAATGTTGTGCCAGCTAGTTCAAAAATCTCAGTTTTAATTTTGGTAATTTTTTCGTTAACTGCTGCCACTTTTTGACTAAAGTTTTTTAAGTATTGTGCAATTTGTTTGTTGTAGTTGTCTTTAATTTTAACAATTTTTTGATTTTGTATACTTTCTGGATACTCTTCAATATAAACTGAGTTAAGGTCAGAAAAGTAAACTTTTTCAAAACTTTTTAACTCAGTTTTTTTAAGTTCGGCTAAATTGTCTAACTCAAGAGTAGGCTTCGTAAGTTTTCCTTGAAACTCAAGTTCAGTCTCTTTTAAAATATTTGCGTAATTGCTTTCTATAGTTTCAATTATTTTTTGTTGTCTTGAGATTTTTTCGTTAAAAAAGGCGTCAATTGCTTTGATGCTTTGTTCTTTTTCTTGATTAATTTTTTTAACTTTGACGTTATAAAAATTAACTAAAGTTTTAAACCAAATTTTGTCATCTGGTTGCTCGCTAATTGGCTCGAAGTTAGTTTTTTCGCTAGTTGCCGGATATAGTGCTTGCAAGTTTTTAGACTTTGTTTCGAAGTTAGTGTTGATAAAGTTTAGACGTAATTTCAGGTTTTGGTCAGTCAGTTTTGTCTGGTCTTTTGTAGACTTTAAAATAATATTTTCGTCTTTTAGTTTTTTGTCGGTAAAAGAAATAATTTGCTCGTCAAATTCTAAATTATTTTTTTTATTTTCTTCTCTTAAAATATTTTTCTTGTTTACCAATCTAAATTTAGCACTATCTACAAACTTTTCCATTTCTGTTTCTTTATGCATGAGTTTTTGACTAAACTCTGCTTGTTTTTCCGAAACCTCTTTGAAAATATCTTTAGTTTTTAGTTTATATTCATGAATTTTGTTGTCAATAAACAAAAAATTAGCCTGAATTTGGCTGTTGATTTTCTCTTCAAGACTGCGCACTTCTTCGGTTGAAATTACGAGTTCATTGTTAATTTTGTCAAAAACGCTTTCGTACTTTTTAAAGTCTATGGTTGACTTAAAAATGTTTTGAAATGTTTTTATCAGGTCTTCTTTGTTTAACATATTCCTTAAAAATTATACCACAGCAAACAGCACAATTTTTGGCTTTATTTCGGCTTTTTAGTTTAATTTGCAAATCATTCGCGAATTATTTTACTAGGGTATATAATTACCAAAGAAAGGAACTTGCAATGAAAAAAATTTTTTCTTTTACAATCACTCTTTTTTTGATTTT
>CALISC010000089.1 GCA_938041945.1 uncultured Acholeplasmataceae bacterium
CTAAATCAATATCTAACCTAACAGTTCAAAATAACGCAGATAAACAAATTATTAAACTTTACTACAAAGCTAAAACTTACCGCGTTACTTTTAACTTAACTGAAACCGGACTAGATGCAAGTACAATTGACCCAATATTAAGTCAACCTCTTAATTTAAAATATACAAATAAAATTAGTGCAGATATTTTGGCAAAACTGCGTGCAGTTAAAAAAACTAATACTCAAACTCATGACTATGTATTTGAAAAACTGCTAGTTGAAGAAAAAAACACCGAGTTTGATCCAAACATTGCATACAACTCAAACATCGCGCTTAAACCTGTGTTTAAAGCAGTTAAAACCACAGCAAGTATTACTTACACTATTAGAACTCAAAAAGTAGATGGTCGCTACGACGAAAAAACGGAAACTAAAAGTGGGAAAATTGGCTCAAATCATACTGTTGTTTACGCAAATCCTAACAACACTGTGTATCAAGACCCTGAATACAATGTGGCTAATTTGACTGTAAACGCAGACGAAACTCAAAACAAGGTGACAGTTACAGTTAACCGCAAAACTTATACAGTAACTTATCAAGTTGATGGACACGCATCTACTATCCCAAATAAAACATTTAGACACGGACAAACACATGGCGAAATTGACGAAAGGCAGTTTTATGCAGACGGACTAGATATTGTTAAGCTTGAATTAGACAATACTGAAAAAACAAAAGAAGAAATCAAAATTCTGTTAGTTACAAAAAATCATAAAATTAAAGTTTATATAAGTGAAGTGACTAGAACAGTTGGTAAATACCCGCAAACAAAAGTTGATAATCCTGCTGGAATACAATTTGAGCGAGATGATGTTCGTGAACTTAATTTTAATTCTAAGGCTGTAGACTATAAACTAAATTTTACTCGCAAATACTATAAAGACAATTCAGGTAATAAATACGAAATGTATAACGGTAATTACTATAAGTTTGAAGATGTTGAGTTTGTAAGAATTCCTAAACAAAAAACTTGGCTCACAAAAAGAATAATTGATTTTACTCCTTTCAATATTTATATTGAAAATTACCCTGATAACGCTAAACCTGAACGTTCTATTTTCAATGCAATGGTTGAAGAAATAGGTAAAATCTTAAAAACAACTACTTATATGCCAACTTATGATAACGGTGAGTTTTCGGTAAAACCTATTTTAGATGTAAGTCGTGATATCCATCCTAAATTAAAGCGAGAATCTACAGATTACGCTAAGGCTGTCTTAAATCAGCATTCAGGACATAAACCTATTTATCGTGGTGCTGATTTGAATGCGTACCCAAGTGTACAATATCATTCTTATTACCATAGTCTAAACCACCAGGGATGGTGGCTTGGTGCAAAGTATCTTAACAATCAAGGTGCACGTTTCATCGACCGAAACGGCTACATGACCTGGGGAAATGCATTCTACGTTTACGGTATGGTAGTTTGCATTAGGTAGTTTTTAGAAATTTAGAATCAATATTATTAAGTCATTGTAAAATTTATTTTACAAAAATCAAGTCAAACCTGTTCAGATCATACTGCATGAACCAAAATTAATTATTTAAAATTCAAATAAAAGACCCTTTAGGTAAAACACGCTTAAAGGGCCTTTTTTTGCATATTTGGACAAAAATCACCCTACATATTTATATATTTAAAAATTCCCAGCCACATCCACTATATAAAAATCTCTAAAATTACATATTTCTGACAAAAAAACACAAATTTAGTAAATTTAGGTCTAAATTTATTGCTTTTTTATATTTTTAATGTTGGATTTAGGGTATTTCGTTCTGCTCTGCTATAGAGTGATACACTTTAGAAAAGGAATAAAAATATGCCAGTACGAAAACATATAGCAGCTGTAAAAAAACAAAAAGCACATCAAATTCGTTTAGGATTTATACTTTTTGCTTACTTTTATATGTGTTTACAATTTTAAATTTTTTAGTATATAGTGGTAAAAATTAGGAATTCTTTAATATATAGGTACACTCTTACATTTAAAAATTGGCTTTTTTTATAGGTGGGGTATAATTATGTAAGCACTTTTTGAACTACTTAATTAAAATATTTCTCACTAAATATCTACTACATAAATAAAATTATTAAAATACATAAATAAAAGTGAGAACTTTTCAAAAAGGAGTTTTACTTTATGAAAAAAGATTTTATTAAATACGAAGAAACTAACACTAACTTATCTACTCCCCAAAAACCCCGTCAATTCAAAGCTAAAAAGCAATTTGCGCAGCCTTATTCAACTAAACCCTACAATCGTCCTGTAAAAACCACGAGTACTTTATTTGCTTTATTTCTAGGCTCAATTATCGTTGCCTTGATGGCCTTTTTGTCGTTGGGACAAAAACCAAACAACATAAAACCAAAGACCAACATCAACAACGAATACATTGACCGTCCAAACGATGGCACTAAACCAATTGACGAAACTGATCACTTAAAAAACATTTTAATTGCGGCCAAAGTTTTTAGAGACCAAAGTCATTTTCAAAGCGAAACTAACGGACAGGCTACCGCTTACTTTGGTTCTTTTGGTTCAACTACTCAAAAAATCAAAGCGATGCGCCAATACGACACCGTGCACCTTGCAAATAAACAATACTCAAAAGGGACATTTGCAAGTCCAGGTCTTTATATTTTTAGAAACGAATCACCTCGTGGTGCGCAATACTTCGTTAAAGAACTTGCACACCTTGAAAACGGTGACTTTGACAAACCAGTTTGGCGTCAATATAAAGGTTCAGACGCTCCGTTTACTGAAGCCGATTTTACTGAAAACATCCTAGGTTCTGACTTAAAAGACTTCACTCAGCAAATTCTTTCTCACAAAACCATTAAAAAAGTAGAACTTATCAACCAAGCCAATGGAGAGACCACTTACCGCGTTGATTTTGTGGTAGACGAAGACTTAAACAGGCCAAGTGGTCTGGGCAAACTTGCCGCAACTGGTAAATACGCAGTTGAAGTCAGAGAAATGGCTCAAACTCCGTACTACCCAACTTTCAAGTCATTTACTTTAGAGGTAACCATGAATGATCGTTGGGAGGTTTTAAAAACCGTTTCAAACGAAGAGTATAACTTAACCGTTAAAGGAATTTCTTCTGATTTTGCTGCAACCATGACACAAACTTTTACCTACCAAAAAGAAAAAGTGCAAACTGAAGATTTCCATAACTTCTTTCACAAAGACTTTCGTAAACAAGGCGAAAATGCTGAACCAAAGCCAGACGCAACAGATCTTTTAATAGATGCTTTTTCAAAAGTCAAATCAGGTAACTTCACAGGTTCTCTAAACGTAAACGGCCAAGTCCTTGAGTTTACTGCAACTTTTTCAAAAGACCCCGCAATTTTAAAAATCGAGTCTAGATTATTTAATCTACACTATGAAAACAAAAAATATACCTTTTCAATGCTTGGACAAACCTACACAGGTGAAGCTGACACTATAGTTGAACTAATTGGCAAACTATTTAATAAAGGTAGTTTCTTAAATCTACCTAACCTGCAAGAAATAATTGGTGAACTTAACCAAAACTTCGCCAAACCTAAAAATATTGGTGCCTACACGGTACTTGAAACCAAAGCCAAAGGTATTACTTTGACTTTCTACATTAACAAAGACACCAAAGAGTTGGTTGAGTTTAACGCCAAGCAAGAGACTAACGGCAAAACTCTGGAACTAAACTTTAAACGTGGCGAAAAACTTGCAAACCCAGAGTTTCCAGAAGATAAAACCGATTTTGATAACGCTACTCAACAACTTAAAAAAATCTTTAGCGATACTTTTGAGTTCAACTTATCTAAAGAAATCAACGCCAACTCGAATTTAACTGTCAACACGCTTGTTTCGTTTAACAACAAAACATCTATCTCAGCAAGCGGTGAATTTAGTCTAACCGCATTTGGCAAAAGCTACAACATTCCTTTTGACATTGTTGAAAACAAACTAACAATGCACTTTAAAGCGCGTTCTTTAACTTTTGATTTAAACAAAATTGTCAAAAAGTTTTTTAATGTTGACTTAACTAAAAATAGTCTAGAGGAGTTAATTAACTTAATTGACTTTACTAATTTAGTTAAAACCGCTGAACGCTTGTTTAGTTTCCTTGATTTAAAGTTAGCGAAAGACAACTTAAAAGTAGAAGACGGGCGTATTGCTTTTGACCAAAGTAAAACCGCGTTTGCTTTAACTCACCGCCCTGGCACTAAACTTCCTAGTCCAAAAACTCCTGTTAACGAACTTGATTTAACTGACTTTTTATTAAAATACTTCAAAGACCCAGACGCGAACACACGTGGTACAATTTCCTTTACTCTAAACTACGCTTTAAACTCAATTACTAAAACTGACACAGACTCAGAAATCAAAGTAGCTATAGACTTATTTAAAGGAAAGATTTCAATCTCTATTCCAAAACTTGGCCGCATTTATATAGATAACCGCGGAGTATACGTTGAGTTTGGGCCAAATAAACGCAAAAACGTGCAATATTTTGCGCACGCTGACTTAAAAGAACTAGCCCCACAAATCCGCGCTGCTCTTTCTAAATACTTACCTGGTGGCTTTGATCTAAACGAAATGATTTCCCAAATTTTGGCCAACTTAACCGTAGATCAAACAAGTGGCAATCTTTCTACTTCCTTTAAGTCAAAAGACGATCGTTTTACACTGGCTTTAAACTCATATCAAAATGAAACTCCTTATTTAGTGTCACCAGAAGACCAAAACGGTAAACAAATCAATCGTTTTAGCAAACCTGCTCTTGAAAAACTGCTAAAAGTCCTTGAAAGTGGTAAATTCCAGGCCAGTGTTTCTTTTGCTGACTTTACAGTTCAGTTAAATTTACTTTATAAAGACAACACTCTTTACTTAAACGCCAAAATCACCAAAGCAGGGCAAGTGCTTGCCGACATTTCTATAATTGGCAATCAAGTCTACGCAAAGGCAGGTGGATATAATTTAAAGGCCAACGTCAAAGACTTTAGTGAATTGATGCACAAAGTTTTTGAAATGTCTCGACTAAAGGGCGAAATCAGCGGGTTTAACTTAAATAACTTTGGAATTGACTTATCTGAACTTAACCTAGACTTTGCAAACCCTTTTGCAACTCTGCAAAGTATTGCCAAAACCATTGAGAAAATGCCGCTGGTTAAATCTTTAATTAAGTCACTTGAATTTGAGTTAAACTACCCAACAATAGACGAAGCCAAACTACTTACCTTTAAACTAACTGCGTTTAACTTTAACATCACAGGTTATCTTGATGCAGACCCTCAGTTTAACGCAAACATTTTTGAGATTAACGAAAACGACTACATTGACCTTCCACTTGCCGACCTTAACTCAAAAACTGAAGTTCAACCTGGTGCTAAACTACCACTAGACATTTCTGAGGCGAACAAAATCAAAGAACGCGTGATGACTAAACCTCATAGTGTTACTGGTAGCGCCGAGATTAACGGAGTTAAACTAACCATTCACAAAGGTTATGTTTCTGTTAACAACAACTTCCAAGATGTCGAAACAGTTCTGTACGCTGAGGCTAAGTTTAAAGACTTAGTTTATAGTTTTGAGCTGTACTTTGCTAAAAATACAGTTTATTTAAAATCAGCAAAACTAAACGCTAAAGTTTCAATTGAAGAAATTGGTAGTTTGATTGCAAAAATCACAGAACTTATCAAGAGCCAAGGTGAAATTAACTTCAATAACTTCCAACTGCAAAACAATCTAAACTCAAACATTCAAGCGCTGATTTCTAAGTTTGTAATTCAATCGCTAACCATAGCCAAAGAAGAAATCACGCTTGCGGCTAAATACGCAGAATATGAAGGCAAAATTTATTTCAACCGCAAAACAAAAGCAATTAACTTAACAATTTCAAACTTTAATCTACACTTGACTTTAACTCCAACTGAATTTAGTGAAGTTGGCGAAAGAGCCGATGCTAAAATCGCTGAGTTGATGAAAAACCCAAATGTCTTAACTGCCAACGATATTTTGAAAATTGCTGAACTTTACTCAACTCGCTATTCGCTTGAAGATGTTAACTACTCACTTCCAAAAGAACTTGCAGAAAAATATCTAGGTAAAGACGCAAAACTAGACTTAAGCGTCAAAAACGCCCAAGTTGACTTAACTTCAAAACACCTGCTTAAAGCAGATTTAGGTGTGAAGTTCACGCACCCTCAACTTGCAAGTCCTATTAACCTAAATTTTGAACTACACATTCAAGATAAACAAATTTACCTGCTTTCAAAAGAATACCCAACTCTTAACTTAAAAGTCGCCTACAGCGAAATTTCGGCGATTATTGTTGCAATTCAAAAAGCCATTGAAAAAGCCAGCGGTATCTCTATAAGTACAAACCTTAAAAACTCAAGCCAAATTTATTTAGCGCCAAAACTAGAGTTTACAAAAATCTTAGATGCGCTAAATATCTCAAGAGATGGTCTAGACTTTGACTTAAAGAAAGCATTTGGAATTGAGCAAATCACTAATGTTTCGCTACGTTTTAAATTCCAGGAAAAAGCGCTTTCGCTTTCTGCAAGCCCACTTAACTTAAACTTAACTTTAAAGAAAACTGACAAGAAACTTAACTTATATCAACCAAGCGCCACAACTCAGTTTTTAGGCCACGAGTTTTTTGAAAAAACCGCAGACCTTGTGTCAACAGGCTACTCGGTAAACGGTGAGTTTAACTATCCAGTTAATGGTGAAAACCTAAAAGTAGAAATCAAAGGTGCTCTAAACTTTGCGCGTAAAACCATTTTAGACCTTGAGTTAAAACTAATTTACAAAGATATTCAACAAACTTTCCGACTACTTTATGACAAAGAGTTTTTCTATCTACAAAACGAAAAAGTTAACTTAAAATTAAGCCTGCAAGACATCCAAGCGCTAATTTCAGAAGGCCAAAAACTAAAAGATATGTTTTCAGGTATAACTGTTGGTCTAACTCAAGACTTAATTAAAGCCGTAGTTGCAGGTACTTTTGAGTTTAGTCAAACTAGCATTGTGGCTAAATTCACAGAAGGTATACTGAAAAACCTAGAAGTCAAAGCAGATCTGACTGCGAAAGCTCTTAAAGTTAAATATGGCAGTATGCTGGACTTAACTATAACAAAACAAGAAGACATAGAAACTAAAGATGTACCTGAAGGCATAGACTGGCTAGACCGTTCTTTTGTTGACAAAGTTTTTGATATGTTTTCGGCAACCTATGAACTTAAAGCCATAACCACAGACAACGCTAAATTTAAAGGAGAACTAAGCGGAAACGTTGACCTTAAATCTAAAGTTAATTTCGCTGGTTCTGGTAAAGTTGAGTTTAAAATTGGCGAAAAATCTTACTTCCTTGAACTTAATAACTTATACATTTCTGAACGCACTCTGTATGCTTTAACTCAAAAACTGAACTTAAAAATACCGTTTGCCGAAATTAGCCGTCTGCAGACAGAAATTCAAAAAATTTTTGCTGACTTAAAACCCCTACTTGGACTTTCAAGTAAAGCAGATTTAATTAAGTACTTGTCTGTCTACACAGACCTAATTGACGCACTTACTTTTACTAAAGATAAAATCACACTTTCTAACTTTACAATCAGTGGAATCAAGTTATCTGCAGAAATTGACCTTACTAAAAAAGAAATTAGGCTAACTCTGCCAGATTTAGGGCTACATGCTACTTTAACTAAGTCAACAAAACAAAACACAGGTGTAGTTCCAGCAGTTCAATACGCCGACACCGAGACAATCTTAAACTTACTTAAACTATACTCGCAAACCTACGAAATTGACGGCAAGACTCAAAGTGGTGAAATGGGTGCTGATTTTTCTGGAAAACTTTCGCTTAAAGGCGAGGTTCTGGCAAAACTAGAAACATACCTGAAATTCAAAGACAAATACCTGAAAGCCACAGTTTACTACGATAAAAAATATCTATATTTTGAAACCGAAAAACTGAAGTTTAAACTTTCAGTTGAAGAACTGGCCCAAATTATTAAAACAGCACCAGACTTACTGAAACTCGCCAACGCTGAAAACATCTTTAATCTACTAACTCAGTTTTCTTTTACTAACAGCGAATTAAATGTAGGATATGGTGATTTAAATGTCCGCGCTAACTTCCTGGACCGCAAGGCCGACATAACTTACAAAAACCTAGTTCAAGCGACTATTGCTCCAACTGCAACCGAAGACCTTGGTTCAGTGCCTGCGCACGAATGGAAGACATACCAAGATATTCTGGATTTGTTTGCAAACGTTGAAAAAATCAAGTCTATGTTAAAAGCCCCACAAAAAACCTTTAACTTCGCAGGTACCTTTGAACTAAATGGCAAGACCTTAGAAGTTTCAAAAGGTTCGCTTACTATCAGCTCAAAAGGCAACATTTTTGACCTAGACGTTAACTTTGAGGCAAAATACGACGGTAAAGACTACAAAGGCAGAATTACTTTCTTAAATGGCTACATTTACCTTGATGTCAACGGACTTCGCGTCAAAATTAGTCAAGAAGAATTTATTCGCTCAGGATACCGTTTAATTGGTACTTTTGGTGGCAGCGTTGAGGCTCTTGAAAAAGCCCTTAAGTATTTCAATAACCCAGAAAATTTAAAAGAAATTCTTGGACTAAACTTAGCCTCTAGACTAACCTACTTAAACTCACCTATCTACAGTCGTTTCCAAAGAGGACTAACAAAACCCGAAAATGCCACTGAATTATTTGAAATCCTAACTGAAATTGACTTTACTAAAACTAATGTCCACGCGAGTGTTAATTACGGTGAAATTAGTGGTACTTTTGATCTTGAGTTTACAGACATTCGTTTTGCTAAACTACAAATCGCCAATGCTCAACTTAAGGCAAACAAGATTGAACAGGCTGTGTTTGAACAAACTGACTACACAGAAATCACTGCACCAAACGAAGCAGATTTCGTTGATAAAGAGTTTAAACACTTTGATACTTTTGTAGACGCTGTGATGAACACCATTGACAAGAAGCAATATCACATTAAAGGTCAAATAACTTCAAATAAAGTATTTGGAATTGGTATTGCTATTAAAAATGTTGACCTTAAACTAAACTTTGCCAGTCAAACAGGCACTGAGGTTGAACTCACTTTTGACATGGAACACACTGGTCGCGATGTTCCATTTCAAGGTAGACAACAGGTAAATAAAGGAAAAATTTCTGTACATTTTTACATGAAAAATGGCCGCGGCTATTTAAGAACCAAAACAAGAGAAGTCACAGGATTTACAGGATTTTTTGATCCTAAGCCAAAATTTGGTCCTGAAGTAACTAAATATTATGAGTTTACTGAGGCTGAAATGAAGGCTAACTTATTTGCCTATATCTTAACCATGATTTACGCAGATGAGCAACTATGGAACGGTCAAACAAAGCCAACCCCTGTCAGAAGACTAAATAGACCAAAATTAGTTAAACGTGGTCCACTTGATAATTTAGACATAGCTAAATTAATTAAAAAGATAGTTGTTGGCAAAACAGAATCTTCAAATAGTTATGATTACGAATTTACTATTGATAAAGATATTGTTAAAGGTAAATTACCAGCACCACTTACGATGAGTGATATTGTTGTAAAACTAATTACTATGCCTGAAGGCGATAAACAATATTTACGTAAGCTTAAGATAAATACTACTCTTTTTGCAGTCCTTTCATTTAGAATTGTTGCTGAATTTGAAATGGTCGCAATGGGTGCAGATGTACCTCCTATTAACTTACCTGACAACATCAACGATAAATGGTAATTTAGTTTAAATTTTACCCAAAATAAAAGGTATACACATGCGTGTATACCTTTTTATCATTATTAAAACTTTCCTTTAAACAATTTAAACTTACTATACAAAAGCATTTTAAAATATACTATAAATGGCTAAATAAAGCCCTTTTATCACAGTTTTGAAAATAATTCAAACCATGAAAATGTGGTATAATTAACGAGTATTGAGGTACTAAAAATGGATATAATTAACCCAGATTTACAAACTAATGAAGTTACTACTTCAAAGAAAAAAAGAAAACCTAAAAAACCTTATTCTAAAGCAGAACAAATCATTATTTGGATAATTATTGTTTTTTCTGCCTTAACAATTCTCTTGTCTGCTGGTTTTGGTATTTACTACGGAATTAAATACGACTACGACAACCGCCGTAAACCACTTGACGACATCACCACCATCACTACTGGCGACTTTGAAACTATTATGGCCAAGAAAAAAGGCGTAGCTTTGTCTTCTCTTAAGTTCTCTGGTAACAACAACATAGATTTCACTTCAAAACGCTATATTTATATTTTATTTTATGACCAAAAAGAACGCTCATACACTAGATACTCAAAGTCTTTGCGTAAGTTAATTAAAAAACTCAAAGGCGATGTTTTGATTTTAGGTGTCAATATTCCGGATTCAGAAGACAACAAGTTTATGGACATCGCAAACTTCCCAGACTACAAGAACCCAGACGGTTCAATTACCCACAAAGAAGACGTTAAAGTCCCAATGTTTTTCCAAAGTACACCAGAAGGTGATTTTGAAAAACAAATGCGCGCAAATAACTTCAAAGACATCTACAACATCTTAAATACCCACAAAGACCCTAAAAAATAAAAATTACTTTTTAAATCAAAGGAAACTATAAATGAACGCAGAAATTATTAAACAAATCGCTGAATCGCTTGCAATTAAAGAAAGCCAAGTTAAAGCAACTTTGGCTTTACTTGAAGAAGGCGGAACTATTCCTTTTATCGCCAGATACCGAAAAGAAGTCACTGGCAACTTAGACGAAGAGCAGATTAACGAGATTAACAAGGAATATGAATACCAAGTTAATTTAAAACAAAGAAAAGAAGATGTTTGCAGACTAATTGACGAAAAAGGTATGCTAACACCTGAACTGAAAGCCGAAATTGAGGCTTGCACTAAGTTAGTAGAAGTAGAAGACTTATACCGTCCATTTAAAGAAAAGAAAAAGACCAAAGCAACTGAAGCAATTAAGGCTGGCCTTGAGCCACTTGCTCAGTTTATCTTGACTTTTCCAGATACACAAATTGAACCTGAAGCCGAAAAATACATCAACGAAGTAGTTAAATCAAAAGAAGCAGCAATTCAAGGTGCGCTATACATTATTGCTGAGCAAATTTCTGACAACGCAGAGTATCGTAAATGGATGCGTGAATACGTTTTTGCAAACGGGCAACTGGTTTCCAGAAAGAAAAAAGATGCAGTTGACGAAAAAGGAGTTTACGAGATTTACTATGAGTTTCAAGAACCTTGCGCTAAGGTAAAAGAATACAGAGTCTTGGCAATTAACCGTGCTGAGAAAGAAAAAGTAGTTACTGCTTCTATAGAATGCGAAAACGTAGATATACTTGCTTATCTTGAAAAACAAGTTATTTTAAAACCAAAAAGCACAGCAACCCCTTATCTTAAACTAGCAATTCAAGATAGTTTAAAGCGTTTAATTTATCCTTCAATTGAAAGAGAAATCAGAGCAGAGCTCGCCGAAAAAGCAGAAGACCAAGCAATTAAAGTGTTTACTTTAAACGTTGAAAAACTGCTTCTTCAACCACCAATTAAAGGCAAAATGGTACTAGGTATTGACCCTGGTTTTAGAACAGGCTGTAAAATGGCGGTAATTTCGCCAACTGGGCAACTTCTTGAAGTTGGCAAACTTTTTTTTCACGACTTTTTTAAAGAAGAGCAAAGAGTAGCTGCCCTAAAAGACCTGCTGACCATAATTCGCAAATACGACGTTGAAATTATTGCAATTGGAAACGGAACCGCTTCTCGTGAAACTGAGGAGTTTGTTGCAAAAGTTATCACTAAGGCTAAACTAGACGTTAAATACGTAATAGTTTCTGAAGCTGGAGCATCTGTTTACTCTGCTTCTGAAGTTGCGCGCGCTGAGTTTCCTGACCTGCAAGTTGAAGAGCGCTCTGCTGCTTCTATTGCCAGAAGACTACAAGACCCACTTTCTGAACTTGTCAAAATTGATCCAAAATCTATCGGAGTTGGCCAATACCAACACGACGTTTCTCCGAAAAAACTAAACTCAGAACTTTCGTTTGTTGTAACCACTGCAGTTAACTCAGTCGGAGTTGACCTAAACACCGCGTCAACTGCCCTACTTACTTATGTTTCTGGTCTAAACTCCAAACAAGCAAAATCCATAGTTGACGCTAGACAAAGCAAAAAAGGCTTTAAAAACCGAGAAGAACTTAAAGAAGTTGCCTATATTACGAACAAAGTATACGAACAAGCCGCTGGTTTTCTTCGTATCACAGATGGTGATGAAATTCTTGACATGACCCCTATTCACCCAGAGTCTTACGCGGTTGCCAAGTCATTGATGGCTAAGTTTGACATCCAAAAACAAGACATCGGCAAATTTGAAGTAATTGACGAAAAACTAAAGAACTTTAATTTAACTAAAGAAGTCAGTGAGTTAAATACAGACCGCTATACTTTAGAAGACATTGTTAAATCCTTAAAACAACCACTTAGAGACCCAAGAGATTCGTTTCCACAACCTTTGCTTAAATCTTCAATTTTAGAAATTAAAGACTTGGTAATTGGCATGGAAGTTGAAGGAACTGTTAGAAACGTTGTGGACTTTGGTGCGTTTGTAGACATCGGACTGCACGAAGACGGACTTATTCACATCTCTAAAATGGCTAAACGTTTTATTAAGCATCCATCCGAGGTTGTACAAGTCGGCGACATCGTTAAATGTTTTGTTGTAAACATTGATGAAAAAAGAGGCAAGGTTGGTTTGTCTCTTGAAAAAGACTTAATTTAGTGTAATAATTTTAAAAGTAGTTTTTTTAAAAGTAAATCAAAAAACTACTTTACTTGGAGTGATACTCAAGAGGCTGAAGAGGACGCACTGCTAACGCGTTAGGGCGAGAAATTGCCGCGAGGGTTCAAATCCCTCTCACTCCGCCATTTTAACCAACATTTATTTACTTTTTTATTTAAGTTAAAGGAGATAAAATGAGCGTAAAAAAACTTAGAAACTTAGCAATTGTTTCACTGATTTTAGCAATTGTTTTTATGCTGATTTCATCAGCAGTTTTAGGAATCCGCCTTTACGTGCAGTTTTGGCTAACTAAAGGAAAAACCGGATTAGGCCCAGCTCTGACCGCCTTGGTTTGGGCAGAAATTATAATGTATCTCTATATTGCTAGTTTAATTTGGTTTGTCATAAACATTTCACTTTACATATTTGTTTACATCAAACTAGATAAATACAAAGAAAGTAAGTTTCATATTTTGGCAGCAATTGGCTTCATTATGCCACTTTTTCAAATTATTACACTTTCTTTCTACATCTCTAAACTCACAAAACTTGCAAAAGAACCTGTAGTTTCTACTCCTGATTTTAATCAATCTGAGCCAACCGTTCTTAACTAATTTAAAACTTAAAAAACCAAATATATCTGTTTTTATAACTCTCACAACTTAAATTCTAAATCAGCACTTAATTGACAATTTTTTGCTATCTTGATATACTAATTAAGTGCAAAAAATAGGCCTATAGCCAAGCGGTAAGGCAACAGACTTTGACTCTGTCATTCGTAGGTTCAAATCCTGCTAGGCCTACCATTTTTAAGAATAAATCCACTGAATGTGGATTTTTTTATTTTTAGCATAATTAATGATTTGCTTAAGTTTAAAATATAGACTTCAAAACATTAAATTCATATTAATCAGAATTCATTATTTTATTTTTAGGCTCTATAACTTTTTTAGAGGGTCCACTGCAGTTAATAGAATAATTTTGAAACAGAACAATAGACTACAACTCATTTAGCATTAAAAAATCTTTTAGCCTGATATGTCTAACTGTTGAACTAGAAAAATCAAAATCATCATTAGTTATCAATATTTTTTGAAAGCGATTATCTAAATTATAAAAAGCACTCATTTCTCTTGTATACGCTTTTTCATCAACAACGCTATAGGCGACTTGTACATAAAAACTTTTGCCTTCTTTTGATGCAATAAAGTCAATTTCTTTGCCTTGATTGTCAAAAGTCTTTACATTGTATCCCATATAAATTAGTTCATTGTAAACAATGTTTTCCAAATTATGATCTAAGTCATAACGATTGTCATCAATTTTAATTGAATTTAATGCAACATCACAATTATATATTTTTCCATAGTATCTTAGTTCTCTTTTAGTTTTAGTTGAATACTTAGGAATTTCTTCTATAATGTATGCCTCTTTTAAATATTTTAAAAAGTTTACAACCGTAGACATTGCCAGATCAGGGAAATCAATCTTCATGTATTTGTGAATAGACCTAATTGAAAAGACACGCGAATTGCTTACCAGCACATAGTTAACCAATTTCTTAAATATCACGTCTTTTTTAATTTTATATCTATTCACTAAATCATTTACCACTATGGTTTTTTCTAAATCATTCAAATATGCCTTTGCATCTTTTAAAGAACTATAATAAAATCTACCTGGAAAACCACCCCAAATTAAGTAATTTGAAATGTCAATTTTAATGTTGTGTTTTTCCGTGTATTCACAAATTTCTTTAAAAACAAACGGTCTAATTCTAAAAGAAACAAAACGACCGCTGAGCAATGTTAAAAACTCATTTGAAAGTAATTTAGAGTTAGAACCCGTTATAAACACAGAGCAGTTATCTAGTCTTAAGTCTTTAACAGCTTTCTGCCAACTTTCAATTTCTTGAATTTCATCAAAAAAGCAATAGCATTTACCGTTTTTTCTATTTGCTTTTACGTAATTTAGTAGTTCTTCAATGCCACCAGCCTTAGTAAAATCAGCAGTTCTTTCAAAATTAAGGTAAATTATGTTATCTGTTTTCTGTTTAATCTCAGACATTATAGTTTCAAGTATTACCGATTTACCACATCTTCTTACGCCTGTTATTACTTTAACTAAATCACTTTCATAAAATCCTCTAATAGATGCTAAATATTTTTCTCTAATAATCATTTTATAACCCCACAGTTCATATACATTTTAGTCGATAAAAGAAAAAAAACAAGTTTTTTGTCTTATATTGAAAGACAGTTTGACTTAATATTACTAAACTGTCCGATTTAAAGAGACAATTTAACCATTTTAAGTGTAACTGTCTGATTAAAAAAACCTAAAATCGCTAATTCATTCGAACTTAAAGTAAATTATTTATTAGAAAATAAAAAACACAAACTTAGACTTAATTGCTGAGTTTGTGTTTTTTGAGAGTTATTTGCAATAACTAATCTAATTATCGTAGTAGTAAAAGATCTACAATAAAGTAAACATTTTGGCAAAAAACTAAAGCGACCATAAAACTAAATGAGCCTATATTTTTTTATTTGCCTTAAGTACTGTAACAATTTTAATGTCTGCTGGTGATGTAAGAAACTGAACAAACTCATGTATATTTTTTTCGTTTATCCAAAGGTGTCCTTCTTCAATTTCTTTTAAACCTTTGCTATGTTGATTTTTAGAATAGTATTTATTGTTTTTCACATCATCGGCAGAAAGAACCCAATATTTAATTTATCTCGCCAAACACCAATCCAAATAAAAACATCTGTACATTCTGGCTTTAGTTGTTGAAAGTTCATATTAAAAGTTTTTCTGCTGTCTGTTGCTAAGGCTTTTATGGTAAGTTGTTCATCTGACTTTGAATCAACTGCACGCAAAGCCTTAACTTCTACTTTTATGCCGTCACCGGCTTGCAATGGTAGAAAAAAGTCATATTCGCCATGATAATTTTCATCAGTTTTCTTACTAGGTCTTTCAAACTCTTGAACTAACTCATTCAAGTGAGTTTGTGCCCACATTTCGCCAAATCCTCTTGGTGAAGTAATTTCAAAAAGATGCAGAAACTTATTTCTAGAAATATAGGCGTTTCGTATCTTTAAGTAATCGTCAAAGTCAATAATTTTTTCTGCTAAAAGACTACAAATTATATACTCGAACTTATTAAACGGATAAATACTAAAAACACTTCCAAGTTCGCTGTCGTTTAAATTATTGTTTTTAGACTTTAGTTTTAACTCATTTAAAATTTTCTTTAAGCCTTTCCATTTTCTAAATCCTTTTCAATCATTTTAATTTGTTTATCTGAAAAACCATAAAGGTTGTAAATAACAGATTGTATTTTTAACTCATCATTAACTTTACCGTTTATAAAATCCGCAAAAAGTTTTTCAGGTTTAGCGTCAATATTAGGAATAGGTAAGTTTTGCAAGTCATACTTTAAAGTTTTAATTTGGTTTATTTTATGGCGAAAATAAAAGTTTAAAACATTTGAATTCAGCAGCACACACAGTGCTTTTATGTTAATAGGAGTGTTTACTGGAATTAAAATGTTTGCGGAGTTTAAGACCAAAGTTTTTTTGTTGTCATAAGAAAAAATTAGTTTTCTGTTTGAGATAAACTTATAAATTAGTTTTTCTGGCGCAAAATAAAACTCATCACTTACAACTTGCTGGAATTTTTCTTTATTGTAAACTATGAATTTTTTTGGTTTAACGGCGATATATTTTTTTATTTCTTTACCTGTGTAAATTGGCATTGAGCCTTTAGTTTCATTATCTAAAACTAGTTCTTTGTTGTTGCCGGTCACTATGCCGAGTGCAAACTTAGAATCAGTTAGCTTAAAGCAATCTGTATTCTCAATTTTTTTAATATTTAACTTTTTTAAAAACTTAACACATTTATATAGGTTTAATTACACTGTTAAATAATTCGTAAATCAGCAAATTTAATTGTATTTTTTTATATGAGAATGAAGCAGTTTTAAGTAATTTAGAGTTTATATGCTAAATATATACTTGATAAATAGGTGAAAGATGATGCGAAAACTTGGAATGAAACTAGAAAAAGAAATAAATACAGCAAACGAATACTACCGCGATAATCAAATCGCTTTAATTTACAAAAAACCAACACCAGTACAAATAGTTAGAGTAAATTATCCTAAAAGGTCACGGGCAAAAATTATAGAAGCTTACTACAAAACCCCCTCAACAACCGATTATAATGGAATTTATAAAGGTCACTACATAGACTTTGAAGCCAAAGAAACCAACTCTAAAACTTCATTTCCGCTCGCAAATATTCAGCCACATCAAATTAAACATCTTAAGCAAGTCTTTGCCCACAAAGGCACAGCCTTTATTATCTTTAAGTGGGTCTTTTATCAAAAAACTTACGTTATGGATTTAAAGTATATCTTGCCTTGGTATACAAGTGGACGAAAGTCTATTCCTTACACTGCTTTTTTGAAAGACGCATATCAAATAAAAACAGGGGATACCCCCTGTTTAAATTATTTAAAATGCGTAGATAAGATGATTGGAGAGCAAGAACTAGATAACTTTTTCTTTACTAATCAATGGTTTGAAGAAGGCGACTACTAGATAAATAGTGGCCAGTGAAGTCAACCATAGATATTTAGCGTTGTAAATTAACGAAAACACTAAGTTTTGACTAAAAGTTTTTTTACTACTACCAAAGTAAAGAGCACCAGACAAGGTGTGAAATAAAAATCTTTGCACGCATAATACTAAAACCGCTAAAAACACGATTAAGTAAGATTTAAAAGAAACTCTTTGCACAACTTTTTTTAATAAAAACACCGTGCCCAGTAGAGTAAAAGGTAGTATGTAGTCAAAAAACACAGAACCGATGTGTACAGGTGCACCATCTGAAAGCATATTAAAGATGCTGTAGGTAAACGCAACCAATAAAGAATAAGGGGAACCTGTTCTAAAAGCAAATAAGATAAGCGGTAGCATAGAAAGTGAAATCTTAAAAGGAGCAGCGGTAAACTTACCTAGTATTGAAAACACAACTGCCAAAGCAACTGCTGCTGAACCTTCTACTAAAAGACGGGTTAAAGTTAGTTTTTGGTGGACTAAGTTGTTGTTTTGTTTTTGATTTAATTCATCTGTTGGTTGATTTATTTCTGTCAATATTAGCGAAGCACCTTTTCAATTAACACAGTGTCAGCTGGTTTAGTTTTAGAAATAGTCATCGAACCAAGTAGTGTGTCAGTGGCTTCTTTAAGACCTTTTTCGTTGTGGTAAATTATGGCAATAGTTTCGCCTTTTTCAACTTTAGCACCAATTTTTTTAATTAAGTCAATGCCTACCGCCATGTCAAGTACGTCTTCTTTTGAAAGTCTACCAGCACCAAGTAAACGCGCTGCGTCGCCAATTTTGATTGTATCAAATTTAGCAATATAGCCACTTTCTGGGCTTTTTAGTTCATATTTTTGTGCTTTTAGTAATTTATTTAAATCACTAAATACAGAAATATCTCCGTGTTGGGCCTTTACAAAGTCTAAAAATACTTGTTTAGCGCGTCCACTTTCAATAGCTACTTTTAGTTCTGCTCTAGCATTTGATTCAGAAATACTTTTGGCGTTTTGTAGTAAAATTGAACCAATTGTCATGCAGACTTCCATTAAGTCAGGAGTAATTTTACCGTTTAGGTTATCATAGGCTTCCATAACTTCTAGTAAGTTACCGATTTTGTGGCCAAGCGGTTCGTCCATATTAGTAATAACTGCAGCCATTTTGCGGCCAGCAAGGTTACCAATTGAAATCATTTGAGCAGCCAATGCTTCTGCGTCTTTTTGGTTTTTCATAAATGCACCGCTTCCACATTTGACATCTAAGCAAATGCATTTAGCGCCAGATGCTAGTTTTTTAGACATAATAGACGCAGCGATTAGGGGAATTGAGTCAACAGTCGCAGTCACATCTCTAAGTGCGTATAGTTTTTTGTCAGCAGGGGCGATATTGGCAGACTGCCCAATAATAGAAACTCCGATTTTGTTAACTTGGTCAATAAACTCATTTGGTTGAAGTTCTACCTGGAAACCAGGAATTGACTCAAGTTTATCAATAGTCCCACCGGTGTGTCCAAGTCCGCGTCCAGACATTTTTGCCAATTTGACACCACACGCTGCTAGCATTGGTGCTAAAACAAGTGAAACTTTGTCGCCAACACCCCCTGTTGAGTGTTTGTCAACTGTCACTCCGTTAATGCCAGACAAGTCAAGCATTTCACCAGATTTCGCCATAATTAAGGCCAGTGAAGTTGCTTCTTCTGGGGTCATTCCGTTAAAGTAAATTGCCATTAGTAGCGCAGATATTTGGTAGTCAGGCACGCGACCTGCTGTGTATTCAGTAATTATATAAGTCAGTTCTTGGTCAGATAGAACCCCTTTATTGCGTTTTTTTAAAATCAAATCATACATTGTCATAAGACAAATTCCTCCTTGTGTTGTTTAATCTTTAAATTTATTAGATTTTTTAGGTGTTCAGCCAAGTCTTCGGTTGGCATTAAACAATATGAATTATAAGAAATTGGCTCTAAAAAGTAAAGATACACGGTCTTTCTAATTAGTGGAAAAAATCTATTTTTTTGAACCATTCCAAAAGAAGCAACCGGCATAATTGTGGTCTGTGCTTTGTAGGCGAGTTTGAGTGCTGCGGGTTTTACTTCTTCAATTTCTTCAATTTTTCGGTTTTTAATCCCGCCTTCTATGTATGTTAAAAAAGATTGACCAGAACTTGCTTTTTTGATACCTTCATTTAGCTCAACTAAAGTTTTTCTGATGTCGTTTCTGTAGATTTTAATGCAATTAAGCATTTTAAAAACTTTTCTCAAAATTAAAAATCTAAACAGTTCAGACTTCGGGGTAAAAGCCAAAGTTAACTTATCGTAAATCTCAAGGTACCCAAACGGGTCTAGCTCTGACTTGTGGTTTGAGACAAACAAGTAAGTTTTGTTTGTATCAAAATTTTTAAGCCCACGAAAAACATAGCGTTGGCGAAAAATATAGAGATTCATAAAATAAACTGAGTTTGTCAGAAAAAAACTAAATATTTTTTTGTTTGGTCGACTAGGTAGTAGAAAAATCATAGACAAAACAGTTAAAGCACCTTGTACGTAAATCAAGAAAATGCCTGAGACTAAAAAAATCGGAATTAGCCAAAGTGGACGAAAATAAATAGACATTAGTACTACAAAGATAATTGAGTTTAATTCAAACAAGCGTGTTAAAATTTTTCTCTGCATTTTTCACTCCACCGATTTAAGTGATTCTACCATTGGCACTTTTTTGACGCGATAAGCCATGTAAAAAGAAAGTACGGCGTTGACAAAAATAATTAAGACAATGGTAAAAACGTAAGATAGCCATTCAATGTTGTACATAAAGTTAATATAAGAAACTTCGTTAATTCCTAGGTAAAAATACAAAAACGGATATCCAAAAGCCAAGCCAATTGCCAAGCCAATTAAAGAAAGCGTAAGCATTTCAATAAAGATAGAAATCGCAATTTCATGTTGAAAAAAGCCAAGAACTTTTAAGGTAGCAATTTCTCTAAGCCTTTCTTCAAAGTTCAGTCTAACTAAGTTATAAAGTACAACTATTGCCAAAATTATTGCAAAACTAAGCAAGGTAATTGCAGATGAATATACAACATCGGTAACTTTAGAAATAATTCTTTGAATTTCTTTGCTTTCAATAACTTTGCCAATATAGCCGAGAGATTTTTGGTCTTCTAACTCAAGTGGACCAAAGGTAGTATCGCCAGCTGAGTATTGATGTTTAAGCGCACGAGTTAAATCTTTTTTAGTAATGCCGTCTGCAAACTTCGCGTAGATTACATTGCTGGTGTCAAGCAGTTCATTCAGGCAGTCTTCTCGGTTAAAAATCAAACCGTTGACAAAAAAAGTTTCTCTAATTTCTGCAACTTTAAAACGGTAAGTTTGGCCAAGCACTGAAAAAGAAATAAAATCACCAACTTTTAGACCCAAGGAGTTTGCGTCTCTTTTAGATATTGAAACTTCTTTTTCACCTAGGTATTTAGAGCCTTTTTGTGGGTGGTAGAATTTTGAGTTTTTAGTGATACCAAGGAGTGTTATTCGCTTAGTTTTCCCGTTTTCGGCGCTAACTATTGAGTTTTCACTGTAAAGCGGTTCGGCATGTCTGATGGCTTTTTTGCCGTTAATTTCTAGTTTGGCTAAACTATTTAAAATTTCTCTAGACTTGCCACGAAGATGCAGCATGGCGGCATCTACATTGTTGTAGTAACTGCCAAGGTCGTTATCAATTCCTTTATTTATTGTGTCTATTATTCCAAAAGAAGCAATAACCAGGCCAGCACATCCAGCCACGCCAATTATGGTAAGCGCGGATCTGTGTAAATTTACCTTAATATTTCTAAAGGCGATTGCCAACATAAATCTGCGTTTAACCGCTCTTGCTTTTTTGACTTTAAAGGTGCTTTGAGTTCCGAGCATCGACTCAACAGGATTTTTCTTAAGTTCTTTTTTAATTACTAAAAATAAAATTAAACTAGTAATTAAAATCACTAAAGTTGCCGAAATTAAAACTTCCAACCAAGGAAAAATATACTGGTATTTAGGTAAGTTATAAAGCAAGTTATATTTAGTTTTAAGGACTTGTGGAACGATAAACGGAGAAATTGCGAGCGATACTAAAAGCGAAGTAAAGATAAGTAGCAGATTGATTTTCAGGTAATGACCAAAAATTTGCTTTTTAGAAATACCAATTGCCTTCATCGTTCCGATTTCTTTGCTTTCTCTAATAATTAGTTGCGATGAAGTTGTGACAAATATCAAAAGTGAAACTAAAAAGAAAACAAGCGGGTAGATAAACGCTGAGTAAAAAGTTAAATTAACGTCTTCATTAACTACGTTGTTCGTAAATAAGTTTTGCCCAGTTTTAGCAAACAAGAAACGGCTGGCTGCGTTTCCGCCTGCTTTGGTATCTAATTTAAGCAGTTTTTCGTACTCTGCGATAAACTGTTTTGCCAGAGTTTCGGGGTCTTTGGTGTTTAGAAACCTAACATTGACTTGATTCGGAAATTGCGGTAGTTTAAGGAGTTCAACCAATAGTTTTTTGTTTTGTTGAACTTCTTTGCTAAGCAGTTTATCTTTAACTCCTGGTAAGTTATATAGATTTTCTATTTGAGCAAATAAATCTACAAAAAAATTGTCTTTGTAGTTTTGACGAAGTAAAGCAAAATAATCACCGTCGTAGATTAGGGTTTGGTAGTCTTTTTTTGAACTTGCAAGTGGCAAAAAGTTTGCTAAGTTATTAGTTTTAAAACTGTGCTTTAACTCAGCAGTTTGTTGGCAAACCAAAAAGTCGTTAAACATCTGAATTCCGGCAAGTAGTCCGGTTAACTTAGGTTTTTGCAAGCCTAGTTCTGAAAACAAAGTGCTAGTATCTAAAAAAGCCTGTAAAGTTGACACATTTTTTTGAATAGTTTCGCCAGTATAAACGTATCCCGCGATTGGCACAACTACTTTTAATCTAGTTTTGTTTTCGGCAATTGACTTTAAAAATGAACGAAGTGCAGTGTATGACAAAAAGTTTTCGCCAAACTGATAAGGCAAATCTTTACTTCCTTTGTTTTTAAGGTAAGCGGGATTAGTCAAAATGTTTTCAAAATTACTGTCAAAGTAAAGTCGCTCAAGCCCCTTAAAGGCAGGGGTGCCGTTCGCGTAGACAATTTCTCCTGTTGTGTGATCAATTTTGTAGCCTTTTTCTGCAAGCAGCAGTTCCAGATATTTTTTTGGAAAATCAATTTCTAAAGGAGTACCTATTTGCGGCAATTTCTTAAATTCATCTACCTTGATAAATATGCCTTTTTTTGGGTTTTTAACTTCCTTTCGTTCGTGGTCATATACCACATAACTTTTTGAAATTTGTTCAGCCCAAATAGGTTTTTTCGTTAAAGTTACTTCGTATTCAGATGCTATAAATCCTGAGTTTATGTGTTTTTTAAATTTAGCAATGTTTTTTTGTAAATCACGCACTCTACTACTGTTTTTTGTTTCGTCTGCACTAAAACCAGTTGCTATTTTTAAGTTTAAAAAAGCCGAACCTCTGGTATCTATTTCGTAGTCTTCAGGTTTTAAGCCGATATTAGAAAGTGCTTTGATTGCCCTTTTTTGGTCAAATTCATTAAGGTAAGTATTGGCAACTAAAGCGTGGGTTAGGTTGCTTGCTTTGTATACTTTTTTAACTCTAGTTTTTAAGTCGCGGTAAGAAACGACCAAGCCAAAAAATAAAACAAAAAACAGCGTCAAAATTAAAAAAAGTGCAGTGTATTGTTTTGCTGATTTTTTTAGCGTCCTTAAAATTTTTTTATTTAAAATACTAAACATTACCATTTAAGTTCGCTAACCGCAAGCGGTTTTTCGTTTTTTACATCACGAAAAATTTGGCCGTCTTTCAGTTCTATAACGTGGTCAGCAATTTTAGCAATCTCTGAGTTGTGAGTAACTATAATAATTGTTTTTTTGTGTTCTTTATTTAGGTTTTGAATAATTTTTAAAACTTCAATTCCGGTTTTAATATCAAGAGCACCAGTAGGCTCGTCGCAAAGCAGTAAATCGGGGTTTTTCACAATTGCTCTGGCGATCGCAACTCGCTGTTGTTCACCACCAGACAACTGTGAAGGGAAATTTTTAAGGCGTTTATCAAGGCCTACGCTGGCAAGAATTTCTTTTGAGTTAAATGAGTTTTTGCCAAAACGAGCAATTTCAACGTTTTCAAACACATTCAAGTTAGAAATTAAATTATAAAATTGAAAAACAAAGCCAATTTCTTTGCGGCGATGTTCAATTAGTTCGTGTTCTGAGTAAGTGCTGATATTGTGTGTTTTAAAAAATAGGCTTCCTGAAGTTGAGACGTCCATCCCGCCAAGTATATTTAAAAGTGTGGATTTACCAGCACCAGAACGGCCTAAAATGCAGACAATTTCGCCTTCAGCAACAGAAAAAGATATACCTTTCAAGGCATCTACTTGTGTTTCTTTTTTACCGTAGGTTTTCACTAAATTGTTTGCTTTAATTAAATCCACTCACGCGTACTCCTTTGTTGATTTGTGTTAATTATATAAAATAAAAAAAGGCTTTTCAATTTAGGCAAAGCACCTTGGGTCAAAAAGCCTTTTTTACTTAATTCAATGGTTAGAAAGTGTATAAATTTGAGAAACTGGTACTGTGAACATAAACCCAATTATTTTCTTTTCGGTGTTGATAAGGATTTCTTTAATCGCCCCGGCTACTCGGTCTGCCATTGCGTGGTCTTTGACAACTGTAAAAATAGTTTTACTGTTTGGGTTGTAACTTTTGCCTAATTTAGCAAAGTGTCCAGATAAAAGTGAGTTCATGCCAGGGTGTGAGCGAACTATATAGCCAGCCATACCGTCGCTGTCTACAACTGTTGCCCCTTTTACACCCAGTTCCAAGAACTTCTCCATAATATCTTCAAGGTGGTCAGTGTCGTTTAAGACAATAAATAATGCTTCCATTTTAAACTCCTTTTTTTGCTTTAAAATGCAACTTCGTTGAATTTATCAAGGCCATTAATTTCACCAGCCTTGGAAATCGCAAACTTAGAAAACAGTGGACCTGTGGTTTCAAAAAATAAAGTAGTAATCAAGATAATTGCTGCAATTGTTGCCCCAAACTCTCGCATGGAATTTGCAACAATTACAATCAAACCGAGCGACACCCCACCTTGTGGCAATAGTGCAAAACCAATGTATTTTTGAACCATTGGGTCTGCCTTGGCGGCTTTGGCGCCAATTGACGCGCCTGCGTATTTGCCAATTGAACGACCAATGATGTAGAGCGCAATAATTGCAAACAACACAGGACTAGTTTGTCCAAACATTCTAAGGTCAAGTGATGCTCCAGAAAGTGTGAAAAACAAAATATACAAAGGAGATGAAAAGTCGTTCATTGCGTGATAAGTGCGGTGCGGTTTTTTAACTAAGTTAGCAACAGATGCTCCAACTGCAATATTGGCAAGTAGTGGTGAAATTTCAACAACACCATTACTGATTTTTTTAATATAGTAAGAAAGACCAAGACAGATTACTACAGACGCCAAGCCAAGCACTTGAATGTCGTCTCTTTCTTTGTCGTATTTATTGGCTAAAAACGCCAAAGCAACCCCAACTACTATACCAATAATTATTGAGCCAAAAACTTCAATAAATGGTTTTATAACCCCAAACGCCAAGGAATTTACTGCACCACCAGCGGTGGAATGTGGCAAGATTACTTTCGCAACTGCAAAAATTAAGCCAAAGGCAATTATGCCAAATATATCATCAAGGGCAGCAATTGGCAAAACAGTTTTAGTAACAGGACCGTGTGCTCTGTATTGCTTGATTACTAAAAGTGTAGCTGCGGGTGCTGTAGTTGCAGACATAGCAGCAAGGAGTAGAGTAAACGCTAGATTTCCTTTAGAAAACGGTAAGTATGCGTACTTACCAGTGGCATCTTGCATAATTTGTGCGGGTTTAGGTATAAATAAAATTAGAGTAAAAACTAGTAAAACTGCCCCAAGCACTTCAAGTAAGGTAATAATTGCTACTTTATTGCCGATTTTCTTTAAGTTTTTAAATCCAAACTCAGAGCCGATTGAAAACGCGATAATTGTCAAAGCTATTTCTTTAATAAAGTTTAAACTGCTCATTTCAGTGCTTGTAATGAAACCTTCAAAAGGCGTAAACAAAGCAATTGAAGGACCTAAGAAAAGTCCTGCAATTAAATAGCCAGAAACCGATGGTAGTTTGAATTTTTGAGCAACTTTACCACCAAAAAACCCTACTACCAAGGCTAGCCCTACTTTTAATATAGCAATTCCGATAAACTCCATTTTGTGTAAATCCTTTCGCTTATTTTGTAAGTTTATATCTAAAAATTAAAAAAGCCCATAAGGGCTTTTTTAATGAGACAAGCTCTAATATGTGCGAAAAATCTTTGGCGAACCAAAGACCATCTTATTTGAACCTAGATGTGCAATTCCGCTGAATTTATGTTATCATACTTGTGTAATAATTTCAATCAAAAAACG